>NZ_JBEXQW010000006.1:0-231943 GCF_040612775.1 Streptomyces sp. NPDC006339 | reverse complement strand
GTGAGGGGCGGGCCGTCGACGACCGAGATCCGCCACAGGGGGTCGATCATCGCGGAGCCGCGTTCCACCACGAGGTGACGCTGCGCGTGATGAGGGGCGGCCCGGCGGTCGGTCTCCTCCCAGTCGCCGCTGAGCATCGGGAACAGCAGCAGGCGGAAGCCCAGCACCCCGGCCGCCGCCACCCCGCACAGGAAGGCCGCCGTCACCCGTATCGCGTTCCGGCGGACCGCCAGCCAGGCGCCCGTGCCCAGCAGCAGGGAGGCCAGCAGGGCCCACGGCCAGCGGTACTCGAACGCGGAGACCAGGACCAGGAGCCGGGTCGAGTCGGCCGCCCGGGAACCGAGCGGGTGCGCCACCACCGCCAGCAGGCCCGCCGCCAGGAGCAGCCGACCGAGGCGCCGAGCTCCCCGGCTCGTACGGGTGTTCGTCGTCATCGTCACCCGGGCATCCTGCCAGTCCCGGCCACCCCCGGGATCACCCCGTCGCCGTCAGGCGGAAGGCGTCCAGGGCCAGTGTCATCTCCGTGAGGTCCCGCGGCCGCGACAGGGACCGCGACGTCAACTGCTCCAGGCGGCGCAGCCGGTTGAAGACCGTGTTGCGGTGGCAGTAGAGACGGCCCGCCGCACGGCCCGCCGAGCCCTCGCAGTCCAGCCACACGTCCAGCGTCTCCAGGAGCACCGCCCGGTCGGCCGGGTCCAGCTCCAGAAGCCCGCCGAGGACGTCGTGGACGAGCAGCCCCGCCATCTCGGGCTGGCTCACCACCAGCGCGCCCGGCATCCGCCGGTCGAGGCGGACGATCTCCTGCGACTCCGGCGGACACGTCCGCAGCGCCAGTTCCGCGAGCCGCCGCGCCCGCCCCAGCTCCGCGAGCCCCGTCACCACCGGGCTGATCCCGCCCGGGCCCGGGCAGCGGCCCTGCAGCAGATCCGACAGCGCGTCCAGGTCCGTGCCGTCGGCGAGCGCGACCACGCCGATCTCGCAGTGCGCCCGCATCCGCCACAGGAACCGCACCCCCGCCCCCCGCACCCGCCGGTGGAACGGCTCCGGCACCTCCCGCCGGTCCTGGCGCAGCACCACCACCGCGTACCGGCCGTGCTCCGGCAGGTCGAGGCCCGCCGCGGCCCGCGCCACCACCTCCGCGGCCTGCGGGCGGTCGCCGAGCAGCTCGTCGAGGAGCGCCGCCAACTGCTCGTCCGTCCGACGCCGCAGCTCCAGCTCCGTCGCCCGGTACGCCTCCGAGGCCGTGTCCGCCTGCGTGTCCACCGCCTGCCACACCATCGTGGCCGCCTGCATCAGCGCCGTCAGCTCCCCGGGCCGCGCCGCCGCGCCCTCGATCAGCGCGTCCCACACCAGGTGGCCGGCGTGCCGGTACGCGTGCACGACGAGCTCCAGCGGCATGCCCTGCTCCGCCCGCCGCCGGCCCATCTCGTCCGCGTGCTCCAGATCCCGCCGGGGCGAGTCGCGGGGCGCCGAGATCATCTCGATCCCGATCCGCATCGCCTCGTGCGCCTCCTGCCAGTGCTGGTCGTACGGCACGATCCGGCCGTACGCCGGCTCGTACTCGTGCAGCTCCCTCAGATGCTCGTCCACCAGCTCCGGCAACCGTTCCAGGAGCGCCGTGCACGCCTGTGCCAGCAGCTTCCAGTCATCGCCGGTCCGCGGTCTGCGCCGTCCCATGCCGGGAGGATGCCATCCCTCCGCCGCTTCCCACAGGCCCCTGACACGCACCGTTGTGCGCGTGCACAACCCGCCGCCGGGCCCGCTGGTCAACGGCAGCGTTTCGGCCGCCGGACGTGGACGGGCGACCCGGCCCGGTGCTGGGGTGAGCGCCACGCATCACGGAAGGGGAACCATGGGAGGTACCGCACTCGCCCTGGAGGTCGCGGACCTGACGGCGGGATACGGGCCGGTACGCGCCTTGCGCGAGGTGTCGATCGAGGTGCCCGAGGGCGCGGTCGTCACCGTCCTCGGCGGCAACGGCGCCGGCAAGTCCACCCTGCTGCGGGCGATCTCGCGCACACTGCCGTTCCACGGCGGCGCCGTCACGGCCGGCACGGTCCGCTTCGGCGGCCGTCCGCTCGACGGCCTCGCGACGGACCGGGTGGTGGCCGCCGGGGTGTCCCAGGTCCCCGAGGGACGTCAGGTCTTCGCCCGGATGACCGTGGAGGACAACCTGCGCGCCGGGGCCCTCGGCGCCCGCGGCGACCGCGCCGCGAAGGCGGCGGCCCTGAAGCGGGTCCACGAGCTGTTCCCGGTCCTGGCCGAGCGCGCCCGGCAGCAGGCGGGCCTGCTCTCCGGCGGTGAGCAGCAGATGCTGGCCGTCGGCCGGGCCCTGATGGCCTCGCCGCGGCTGCTCCTGCTCGACGAGCCCTCGCTCGGCCTCGCCCCGCTGATGGCCGCCCGGATCGCCGACACCGTCCGGGAGATCAACGCGCAGGGCACGGCGGTGCTGCTCGTCGAGCAGAACGCGGCGCTCGCCCTGCGCCTCGCCTCCCGGGCGTACGTCCTGGAGGTCGGCCGGGTCACCCTCTCCGGGCCCGCCGCGGAGCTCGCCGCCTCGGACGAGATCCGGCGCCGCTACCTGGGCGTCGTCGACGAGGACGAGTCCGCCGGGAGCCCGGACCCGGACGGGCACGCGGCCGGTCCCGTCCGCCGCCCGGTGCTCGCCCGCTGGGAGGAGACCCGATGAGCCCCACCCCGCCCCCGCCCTCCGGCCGGGACCCGAAGCCCGCCCCCACCGTCCCCGCCGAGGCCCCCGGCGGGAACCCCGGCGCCGCCCCGGCCCCCGGAGCCGTCCCCGCCCCGGCCCCCGCACCCGTCCCCGCCCAGGCCCCCGGCAGGGACCCCGGCCACGGTGCCTCCTCCGGCGTCCCCGCCCTCTCCGTCCGGGACGTCACCGTCCGCTTCGCCGGGCTCACCGCCCTCGACGGCGTCTCCTTCACCGTGCGGCCCGGGACCGTGCACGCCGTCATCGGGCCCAACGGCGCCGGCAAGTCCACCTGCTTCAACGTGCTCTCCGGCGTCTACCGGGCCACCTCCGGCTCCGTACGCTTCGGCGAGCAGGAGCTGACCGGACTGCCCCCGCACCGGATCGCCGACCTCGGCGTCGCCCGGATCTTCCAGAACCTGGCCCTGCCGCCCCGCGCCACCGTCGAGGACAGCCTGATGCTCGGCCGGCACCGGCTCACCCGGACCGGCTTCCTCGCCGCCGGGCTCCGGCTGCCGTCCGCCGCCCGCGAGGAGGCCCGGCACCGGGCCAGGGTGCGGGAGATCGCCGCCTTCGTCGGCCTGGAGGAGGACCTGGCCCGACCGGCCGGCTCCCTCCCGTACGGCCGGCAGAAGCTCGCCGAACTCGCCCGCGCCCTCTGCATGGAGCCCAAGCTGCTGCTCCTCGACGAGCCCGTCGCCGGGATGACCGCCGACGAACGGCGCCGCACCGCCGCCGTCATCGCCGGCGTCCGCGACAGCCTCGGCATCTCCATCGTCCTCGTCGAACACGACATGGGCGTGGTGATGCGGCTCGCCGACGCCGTCACCGTCCTCGACTTCGGCCGCCGCATCGCCGACGGCACCCCCGCCGACGTGCAGAACGACCCGGCCGTCGTCCGCGCCTATCTCGGAGAGGAGGACGCCGAGTGAGCACCTTCGCCGAACTCCTCGTCAACGGCGTCTCACTGGGCTCGATCTACGCCCTCATCGCCCTCGGGTTCGTGGTCATCTTCCGGGCCACGGAGGTCGTCAACTTCGCCCACGCCTCGCTGCTGCTCGCCGGCGGCTATCTCACCGCCGTCCTCCACGACGACCTCGGCTTCTGGCCCGCGCTCGCCGTCGGCGTCGCCGGCGCGGCCCTGGTCGGCGCGGCCGTCGAGTTCCTGGTGATGCGCCGCTACCGGGGCGCCGACCACAGCGTCCTCGCCATCGTCACCATCGGCGTCGACATCCTGCTCGCCACCGAGCTGACCCGCAGGATCGGCACCGAGATCCTCTCGCAGGGCGACCCGTGGGGCGACGCCGTCGTCACGATCGGCCCGGTCACGATCGCCGAGACCCGGATCGCCGCCTTCCTCGCCGCCGCCCTGCTCATCACCGCCTTCCTGCTGGCCTTCCGCTACACCTCCTGGGGCGTGGCCATGCGGGCCGCCGCCGAGAACCGGGAGACGGCCGCCCTGATGGGCATCCGGCTCGGCCGGGTCTCGCTCGGCGCCTGGGCGGTCGCCGGCGCGCTCGCCGCCGTCGCCGCGCTCTTCCTCACCGTCTTCCCCACCCCCGGCCTGGAGCGCTCCACCTCCCTGGCCGCGCTCAAGGCATTCCCCGCGGCCATCCTCGGCGGCCTCGACTCCACCATCGGCGCCCTCGTCGGCGGCCTGCTCGTCGGCGTCACCGAGTCCCTGGCCACCGGCTACCAGGGCGACCTGACCTTCCTGGGCCGCGGCATCGGCGACCTCGCCCCGTACCTCGTCATGGTGGCGGTGCTGCTCGTCCGGCCCGCCGGTCTCTTCGGTACGAAGGAGCTGGCCCGTGTCTGAGACGCTCACCGCCCGCCGTACGGCCGCGCTCGCCCGACCCCGGCTCTGGGTCCGGGCCGCCGCCGGGGCCGTCCTGCTCGCCCTGCCCTTCTACCTGGACCGCTTCTGGCTGCAGGCCGGGCTCTTCGCCATCGCCGCCGCGATCGGCGCCATCGGCATCAACCTGCTCACCGGCGCCACCGGCCAGCTCTCCATGGGCCACGCCTTCTTCCTCGCCGTCGGCGCGTACGGCTACTGCGCCTTCGCCGGCGACGGCTCCGACGGGCTGACCGGCCTCGGACTGCCCGGGTGGCTCGCCGCCGTCCTCGCCGTCGCCCTCGCGGGCCTCGCCGGCGGGGTGTTCTCGCCGATCGCGGGCCGGCTGCGCGGCGCGTACCTCGGTATCGCCACCCTCGCGCTGATCTTCATCGGCCAGCACGTGCTGTTCAACGCGCACGACCTGACCGGCGGCTACAACGGGCGGGCCGTCCCGCCGCTGAGCCTGTTCGGGCTCACCTTCGACGACAGCGAGCTGCTGGTCGCCCAGGTGCCGTTCGGCTCCGCCGAGAAGCTCTGGTACCTGGGCCTCGCGCTGCTCCTCGCCGGCGCCCTCTTCGCCCGGGGCGTCCTCCGGGGCCGGCCCGGGCGGGCCATGAACGCCATCAGGGACCACCGGATCGCCGCCGGGGTGATGGGCATCCCGGTGGCCCGCTACCGCGCCGCCGTGTTCGTCCTGTCGTCCATGTACGCGGGCCTGGCGGGCGTGGTCCTGGCGCTGGTCTTCCAGCGCACCGTGCCGGAGTACTTCGGCATGATGCTCTCCCTCGAATACCTGGCCATGATCGTCATCGGCGGTCTCGGTTCGGTCGCCGGTGCGGTCGTCGGAGGCGTCTTCGTCTCCCTGCTGCCGCAGGTCCTCAACCGGTACAGCGACGTCCTTCCCCTGGTCTCCGCCCCCGGGACGGGCGGGATCGCACCGGGGGAGGCCGCCCGCTACCTCTATGGCGCCGCCGTCGTCGCGGTGGTGCTCTTCCTGCCCGGTGGCCTGGTCCGGCCGGCCGCCCGGCGCACCCGGTCCACCTCTGGAGGGGAACGATGAACCACCGACGACAGGCCGTGCGGGGCCTGGCCGCCGCACTCGCGACACTCGTCGCGCTGACCGCGGCCGGCTGCAGCTCCAAGGCCAAGGGCGGCGACGGCGAGGGCACCGGCGCGGGCGGCGTGAAGGCCGGCGAGGGCGTCACCGACAAGGTGATCACCCTCGGCGCGCTCACCGACATGACGGGTGTGTACGCGACCCTCGGCAAGAGCGTCACCCAGGCCCAGCAGCTTTACGTGAAGCAGGTCAACGCCGCCGGCGGGATCTGCGGCCGGCGACTGGAGCTCACGGTCCGCGACCACGGCTACGACCCGCAGAAGGCGCTCGCCGCCTACACGGAGCTGGAGCCGAAGGTCGTCGGCTACGCGCAGTTCATCGGCTCGCCCTTCGTCGCCGCCGTCAAGCAGCGCGTCGACGGCCAGGACAAGGGCCTGGTCCTGCCCCAGGCGTGGTCGGCGTCCCTGCTCGGCTCCCCGTACATCCGCGTCCTCGGATCCACGTACGACGTGGAGACCATCAACGCGGTCGACTTCCTGGTGAAGGAGAAGGGCCTGAAGTCGGGGGACAGGATCGGGCACGTCTACTTCGAGGGCGACTACGGCGAGAACGCGCTGGCCGGAGCGAAGCACGCGGCCGGGAAGGCGGGCCTCGACGTCGTCGAGCAGAAGATCAAGCCCACCGACAACGACATGTCGGCGCAGGTCGCGGCCTTGAAGCAGGCCGGGGTGAAGGCCGTCGTGCTCAGCGCGGGACCGCGCCAGGCGGCCTCGCTCGTCGGCGTCGCGGCCGCCACGGGCCTGAAGGTGCCGGTCATCGGGAACAACTCGGCGTTCTCGCCGCAGCTCCTCGGCACCCAGGCCGGGCCGGCCCTGCAGAAGATGTACTGGGTCGCCTCCCCGAGCCTTCCGATCGGCGCGGACACCCCGGCCGCGAAGAAGCTGGCCGCCGACTACAAGGCCGCCTATCCGGGTGACAGCCTCGACAACGGCATCGTGGCGGGCTGGACCGCGGCGAGCGTCTTCGGGGAGGCCCTGAAGAAGGCGTGCGCCGACAAGGACCTGACCCGCGAGGGCGTCGGCAAGGCGCTGCTGACGATGACGGCGTACGACGCGGGCTTCGGCATGACGCACGACTTCGGCGGCCCGAAGGCGCCCTCGTCGCGGGAGTCGGTCATCCTCCAGCCGGACGCGTCGGTGCCGGGCGGCATGCGGACGGTCCGCGAGCCCTTCACGGCGGAGGCGGCGAAGACCTACACGCACTGACGTCACTCCCCGGAAACAACGGAATGTGAAGCTCGGGCCATGAACGATCTCTTCACGGTCCGTCCCGCCGCCCCCGGCGATCCCCGCGTCCCGGCCCTCCTGGCCGCCTACCACCTCGGCACCGAGGCCGAGAAGGGGCAGCCCGTCGACACCGTCGACGGGCTGCCGGCCGTCTACCGCGCCGAGGTGCGGGACCCGCGGGCCGCCTTCGCCGACGCCACCGTGCTCCTGGCCGAGGGGCCCGGCGACGCCGCGGCCGGACTGGTGGTGCTCACCGGCGGCGGCGAGATCAAACGGCTCTGGGTGGAGCCCGGCGCCCGGGGGAGGGGCGTGGCCCGGGCCCTGACGGCCGAGGCGCTGCGCCGGGCCGAGGCGGCCGGCGCCCGCTCCGTACGCCTCTCCGTCTGGCCCTGGCGGGAGCGCGCGATCGCCCTGTACCGGCGGCTCGGCTTCGAGACGGCCCGCCCCTGGGACGACCGGCCCGGCCTGCTGTGCCTGGAGAAGCCCCTGGACCGCGTCCTGCGGCTCTCCCCGGACGACATTCGCGCCCGGGCCGCCGACGGCCTCGCCGCGCTCCTGTGCGACGCCGTGGACGGCGGCGCCTCCATCGGCTTCCTGGCGCCCCTGGAAGCGGCCGAGGCGGCCGCCTGGTGGCGTACGGCCGCCGAGGACGCCGAACGGGGCGTACGGGAGGTCTGGGCGGCGTACGGGCCCGGGGACGAGGTCCTGGGCGCCGTCACCCTCGTCCGCGACGGCAAGGCCAACGGGCGCCACCGCGGTGAGATCGCCCGCCTGGTGGTGCACCGCTCCGCCCGGGGCCGCGGCCTCGGCGCCCGGCTCCTCGCCACCGCCGAGGCGCACGCGGCGGCACAGGGCCTCACCCTGCTCGTCCTGGACACCGAGACCGACAGCCCGGCCGAGCGGCTCTACCGCGCCGCCGGGTGGACGCCCGCGGGCACCGTCCCGGACTTCGCCGCCGCCCCGGACGGCACCCTGCGCCCCACCACGCTGTACTACAAGCTCTTCGCCCCCTAGAGGGTGCCCGGCGCACGGGAAGGGCCCCGGACGCGATCCGCGTCCGGGGCCCTTCCCGTATGTCTCCCGTGTCCCGCCGCTACGGCAACTGCGCCGCCTGCGCCTGCCGCGCCTCGCGGCTCTCGCGCCGGTTGTCGCGGAAGGTGTTCACACGCCGGGCCGTCGCGAAGAGGGGGATCACGGCGCCCAGCACCACCTGAAGCGCGCAGCCGGTCTGGAGCAGGAGCTGACCTCCCGGGGCGTCGAACGCCCAGGCCGCCAGCATGGCCATCGCTCCGACGATCCAGCTCAGCATCGCCACCGCGAGGACACCCCGCGGCTTGGGGTACTCCACCCGGCTCACCATCAGCCACGCCGTGCCGATGATCGCCAGCAGGGTCGGGATGAACGGCAGCTCCAGGAGGACGATCGAGACGACCGTCAGCGCGCCGAAGGGGCTCGGCATGCCCTGGAACATGCCGTCCTTCATCGTCACGCAGGAGAACCGCGCGAGCCTGAGCACCACCGCGAGCAGCACCACGATCGCGGCCACGGCCGAGACCTTCTGGTGGGCGTCGTCCGCGACCATGCCGTACACGAGCACGAAGTACGCCGGCGCCAGACCGAAGCTGATCAGGTCCGACAGGTTGTCGAGCTCGGCGCCCATCGGGGAGCTGCGGAGCTTGCGCGCGACGATGCCGTCGAACAGGTCGAAGATCGCCGCGCCCAGCATGAGGATCACGGCGGTCGCGGCGGAGTGCCGCGCCATGCCGGTCTCCACACCGCTGCCGGTGAGGTGCGGGATGAGGATGCCGGTGGTGGTGAAGTACACCGCCATGAAGCCGCACGTGGCGTTGCCGAGCGTGAGGGCGTCCGCTATGGACAGCCTCATCGACAGCGGCATCTCCTCGGCGTCCTCGGCCGCCTCCGCCTCCCCGTCGGCGACCCAGTCGGCCGCCCGTGTGTCGGGATCAATCACGGTCAATGCGAGTCACCCCCGCGGTCGTGGGCTGTCCCACCTCGACAGCGACTTCGACACCTTCCGGGAGGTAGATGTCGACACGCGAGCCGAAGCGGATCAGACCGATACGGTCACCCTGCTCGACCTTCGTCCCCTGCGGGATGTACGGCACGATCCGCCGGGCCACGGCGCCCGCGATCTGGACCATCTCGATGTCACCGAGCTCGGTGTCGAAGTGCCAGACAACGCGCTCGTTGTTCTCGCTCTCCTTGTTGAACGCCGGCACGAAGCCGCCGGGGACGTGCTCCACGGACGTCACCGTGCCGGCCAGCGGCGCGCGGTTGACGTGGACGTTCAACGGGCTCATGAAGATGGCGACGCGGGTGCGTCCGTCCTTCCACGGCATGATGCTCTGCACCACACCGTCGGCGGGCGAGATGACCCGGCCCTGAGCGATCTCGCGCTCGGGGTCGCGGAAGAACCACAGCATGCCGGCCGCGAGAGCGGTGACCGGCACGGCGACGGCCGCGGCGCGCTTCGACTTGCGGGCGCGCGCGAGGCTGAGCGCCGCGGTGGCGACGGTCGGCAGAAGCCACGGCGATGCTCCGCGTGCGATGCGTGCGCCCTTGAGGCTGTCGCGGTGTGCAGAGGTTTGGCTGTGGGGCATGGATGACCTTCGTAGCGGATGATGCCGCACTGGCAACGGGGGACGGCGGCTTTCCGGCGATGCTATCGGTTGCGGGCCGCAACTGGGCAAGCCAGAAGCCGAGTCGGCGGCCGGAAGACGAACACAGGGTGTGATCTTCTTCGCGGCCGAACCGACCCAAATGCGACAATCAACCCTGGAATCGGTACTCCTCGAGCAGCCGACGACCAATGATCATTTTCTGGATCTCGGCGGTACCTTCGCCGATGAGCAGCATCGGCGCCTCGCGGTAGAGACGCTCGATCTCGTACTCCTTGGAGAAGCCGTAGCCGCCGTGGATACGGAAGGCGTCCTCGACGACCTCCTTGCAGTACTCGGAGGCGAGGTACTTCGCCATCCCGGCCTCGAGGTCGTTTCGCTCCCCGGAGTCCTTTTTGCGTGCTGCGTTCACCATCATGGCATGAGCGGCCTCGACCTTGGTAGCCATTTCGGCCAGTTTGAACTGGATCGCCTGGTGCTGGGCGATCGGCTTGCCGAAGGTGTGACGCTGCTGGGCGTACTGGACGCCCAGCTCGAAGGCACGCTGAGCGACGCCGCAGCCACGGGCCGCGACGTTCACGCGGCCGACCTCGACACCGTCCATCATTTGGTAAAAGCCTCGGCCGGTGACCCCGCCCAGGACCCGATTGGCCGGAATGCGCAGTCCGTCCATGATGAGCTCGGTCGTGTCGACGCCCTTGTAGCCCATCTTCTCGATCTTGCCGGGAATGGTGAGGCCCGGACGGACCTCCCCGAAACCGGGCTCCTTCTCGACGAGGAAGGTCGTCATCGACTTGTGCGGGGCGGTCCCCTCGGGGTGTCCTTCGTCACTTCGGACGAGAACGGCGACCAGCGTTGACGTACCGCCGTTCGTCAGCCACATCTTCTGACCGTTCAGGACGTACTCGTCGCCGTCCTTGACCGCCTTGGACGTGATCGCCGACACGTCCGAGCCGAGCCCCGGCTCCGACATCGAGAACGCGCCGCGCACCTCGCCGGCCGCCATCCGCGGAAGGAAGTGGTCCTTCTGCTCCTGGGTGCCGTGCTGCTTCAGCATGTACGCCACGATGAAGTGCGTGTTGATGATGCCCGACACCGACATCCAGCCGCGCGCGATCTCCTCCACGCACAGCGCGTAGGTGAGCAGCGACTCACCCAGACCCCCGTACTCCTCGGGGATCATCAGGCCGAAGACGCCGAGCTCCTTGAGCCCGTCCACGATCTGCTGGGGGTACTCGTCACGGTGCTCCAGCTCCGTGGCGACCGGGATGATCTCCTTGTCGACGAAGTCCCGGACGGTGGAGAGGATCTCCTGCTGGACGTCGGTCAGACCGTGCGTCTGGGCGAGTCGCGCCATGACTACTTCCCCTGCTCGTTGAGGACCGGGCGGCCGGGCTGCTCGCCGCCGCGCGCTTCGATGTACTCGGCCGTCGGGACCATGACCTTGCGGCGGAAGACGCACACCAGGGTGCCGTCCTGCTTGTAGCCCTTGGTCTCGACGTAGACGATGCCGCGGTCGCTCTTCGACTTCGACGGCGTCTTGTCGAGCACGGTCGTCTCGCCGTAGATGGTGTCGCCGTGGAAGGTCGGCGCCACGTGCCGCAGCGACTCGATCTCCAGGTTGGCGATCGCCTTGCCGGAGACGTCCGGCACGGACATGCCGAGCAGCAGCGAGTAGATGTAGTTGCCGACGACGACGTTCTTCTTGAAGTCCGTCGTGTTCTCCGCGTAATTCACGTCCATGTGAAGCGGGTGGTGGTTCATCGTCAGCAGACAGAAGAGATGGTCGTCGTACTCGGTGACCGTCTTTCCGGGCCAGTGCTTGTAGACGGCGCCGATCTCGAACTCTTCATAGGTGCGGCCGAACTGCATCGGACTCATGCCTCCGGGATCTCGAACTTGCTGGTGCGCTGCATACCGGCGGCACGGCCCTTGCCCGAGATGACCAGCGCCATCTTGCGGGAAGCCTCGTCGATCATCTCGTCGCCGAGCATGGCCGAGCCCTTCTTCCCGCCGGCCTCGGACGTGTAGTAGTCGTACGCGTCGAGGATCAGCTCCGCGTGGTCGAAGTCCTCCTGCGAGGGCGAGAAGATCTCGTTCGCCGCGGCGACCTGGTCCGGGTGCAGCACCCACTTGCCGTCGAAACCGAGGGCGGCGGCGCGCTGGGCCACCGCGCGGTAGCCCTCCTGGTTGCGGATCTGCAGGTAGGGGCCGTCGATCGCCTGGAGGTTGTTGGCCCGGGCGGCCATCAGGATGCTCATCAGGATGTGGTGGTACGCGTCCGCCGGGTAACCGGGCGGCTGCTCACCCACGACCAGCGACTTCATGTTGATGGAGGCCATGAAGTCGGCCGGGCCGAAGATGATCGTCTCCACGCGCTGCGACGCCTGGGCGATCGCGTTGACGTTGGTGAGGCCCTGGGCGTTCTCGATCTGCGCCTCGATGCCGATCTTGCCGACCTCGAAGCCCATGGTCTTCTCGATCTGGGTGAGCAGCAGGTCGAGCGCGACGATCTGCTCCGCGCTCTGCACCTTCGGCAGCATGATGCAGTCGAGGTTCTGGCCGGCGCCCTCGACGACCGTGACGACGTCACGGTACGTCCAGTGGGTCGTCCAGTCGTTGACCCGCACGACCCGGGTCTTGCCCGTCCAGTCGCCCTCGTTCAGGAACTTCACGATGGTGTGGCGGGCGTCCGGCTTGGCCAGCGGCGCGCAGGCGTCCTCCAGGTCGAGGAAGACCTGGTCCGCGGCGAGACCCTGGGCCTTCTCCAGGAAGCGCGGGTTGGAGCCGGGGACCGCCAGGCACGAGCGGCGGGGGCGCAGGCGGTTCACGGGGCTGGTCATGCGGGGACCTCCGTACTTTCGAGGGGGCTGAGCTTGTTGGCTTTGCGGATCTCGTCGACGATACGGCCGATGATCCCGGTGATGCCGAAGTCCTTCGGCGTGAAGACGGCGGCCACACCCGCCGCCCGCAGCTCCGCGGCGTCGGCGTTCGGGATGATCCCGCCGACGACGACCGGGATGTCGGCCGCGCCCGCCTCCTTCAGCCGGTCCAGGACGTCCGGCACGAGCTGGGCGTGGGAGCCCGACAGGATCGACAGACCGACCGCGTGCACGTCCTCCTCCAGGGCCGCGTCCACGATCTGCTCCGGCGTCAGCCGGATGCCCTGGTAGACCACCTCGAACCCGGCGTCACGGGCCCGTACGGCGATCTGCTCGGCACCGTTGGAGTGCCCGTCGAGGCCCGGCTTGCCGACCAGGAAGCGGAGCTTGCCCACCCCCATGTCCTGGGCCGTGCGGTCCACCTTGCGGCGCACCTCGGCCAGCGGGGAGCCCGCCTCGGCCGGCACGGCCACCGGGGCGGAGGAGACACCGGTCGGGGCGCGGAACTCGCCGAAGACCTCGCGCAGCGCCCCGGCCCACTCGCCGGTCGTCACGCCGGCGCGGGCGCACTCCAGGGTCGCCTCCATGAGGTTCCCGGTGCCCTTGGCGGCCTCCTTGAGGCGCTCCAGCGCCTTGCAGGGCCGCGGGTGGTTGAACGGCGGCTGGTAGCGGGTGTCGCGCCAGTCCCGGAGCGCGGCGACCACCCGTGCCTCGACGGCCGGGTCGACCGTCTGGATCGCGGTGTCCAGGTCCGCGGTCAGCGGGTTCGGCTCGGTCGTCTCGAAGATGTTCACGCCGACGATCTTCTCCTCGCCCGACTCGATGCGGGCGCGCCGTTCGGCGTGCGAGGAGACGAGCTGGGCCTTGAGGTAGCCGGACTCGACGGCGGCCATGGCGCCGCCCATCTCCTGGATCCGCTCGATCTCGGCCGTGCACTCGGCGACCAGGGCGTCCACCTTGGCCTCGATGACGTGCGAGCCGGCGAAGATGTCCTCGTACTCGAGCAGGTCCGACTCGTGGGCCAGGACCTGCTGGATGCGCAGCGACCACTGCTGGTCCCAGGGGCGCGGCAGACCGAGCGCCTCGTTCCAGGCGGGCAACTGCACGGCCCGGGCGCGGGCGTCCTTGGAGAGCGTGACGGCCAGCATCTCCAGGACGATCCGCTGGACGTTGTTCTCCGGCTGGGCCTCGGTCAGACCGAGCGAGTTGACCTGCACGCCGTAGCGGAAGCGGCGCTGCTTGGCGTCCTCGATGCCGTAGCGCTCGCGGGTGATCCGGTCCCAGATGCGGCCGAAGGCGCGCATCTTGCACATCTCCTCGATGAAGCGGACGCCGGCGTTCACGAAGAACGAGATCCGGGCGACGACCTCGCCGAACCGCTCCTCGGGGACCTGCCCCGAGTCGCGGACGGCGTCGAGGACGGCGATGGCCGTGGACATCGCGTACGCGATCTCCTGGACCGGAGTGGCCCCCGCCTCCTGCAGGTGGTAGCTGCAGATGTTGATCGGGTTCCACTTCGGCATGTGGTTCACCGTGTAGGCGATCATGTCCGTCGTGAGACGCAGGCTCGGCCCGGGCGGGAAGACGTGCGTCCCGCGCGACAGGTACTCCTTCACGATGTCGTTCTGGGTGGTGCCCTGGAGCTTGGAGATGTCCGCGCCCTGCTCCTCGGCGACCACCTGATAGAGCGCCAGCAGCCACATCGCGGTGGCGTTGATGGTCATCGAGGTGTTCATCTGCTCCAGGGGGATGTCCTGGAACAGCCGCCGCATGTCACCGAGGTGCGAGACGGGCACCCCGACCCGGCCGACCTCGCCGCGGGCGAGGATGTGGTCGGGGTCGTAGCCGGTCTGCGTGGGCAGGTCGAACGCGACCGAGAGGCCGGTCTGGCCCTTGGCGAGATTACGCCGGTAGAGCTCGTTCGACGCCTCGGCGGTCGAGTGGCCGGCGTACGTCCGCATGAGCCACGGCCGGTCCTTCTGACGCTCTGTCATCTGTGGTCCCGGGGTCAGATGTTACGGAAGCGGTTGATGGCGTCGATGTGCTTCGCGCGCAGCTCCGGGTTGCGGACGCCGAGGCCCTCCTCCGGGGCGAGGGCCAGCACGCCCACCTTGCCCTGGTGCAGGTTGCGGTGGACGTCGTACGCGGCCTGGCCGGTGTCATCCAGCGAGTACACCTTCGACAGCGTCGGGTGGATCTTGCCCTTGGCGATCAGGCGGTTGGCCTCCCACGCCTCGCGGTAGTTCGCGAAGTGCGAGCCGATGATCCGCTTCAGCGACATCCACAGGTAGCGGTTGTCGTACTGGTGCATGTAGCCCGAGGTCGAGGCGCAGGTGGTGATGGTGCCGCCCTTGCGGGTGACGTAGACGCTCGCGCCGAAGGTCTCCTTGCCGGGGTGCTCGAAGACGATGTCGATGTCCTCGCCGCCGGTCAGCTCCCGGATCTTGGAGCCGAAGCGCTTCCACTCGCGCGGGTCCTGGGTCTGCTCGTCCTTCCAGAACTTGTAGCCCTCGGCGTTGCGGTCGATGACCGCCTCCGCGCCCATGGAGCGGCAGATGTCGGCCTTCTCCGGGGACGAGACGACACAGATCGGGTTGGCACCGCCGGCCAGGGCGAACTGCGTGGCGTACGAGCCGAGGCCGCCGCTCGCGCCCCAGATCAGGACGTTGTCGCCCTGCTTCATGCCGGCGCCGTTGCGGGAGACGAGCTGGCGGTACGCGGTGGAGTTCACCAGGCCCGGCGCCGCCGCCTCCTCCCAGCTCAGGTGGTCGGGCTTCGGCATGAGCTGGTTCGACTTGACCAGGGCGATCTCGGCGAGGCCGCCGAAGTTGGTCTCGAAGCCCCAGATGCGCTGCTCGGGGTCGAGCATGGTGTCGTTGTGGCCGTCCGAGGACTCCAGCTCGACCGAGAGGCAGTGCGCGACGACCTCGTCGCCGGGCTTCCAGGCGTTGACGCCGGGGCCGGTGCGCAGGACGACGCCCGCGAGGTCGGAGCCGATGATGTGGTACGGCAGGTCGTGGCGCTTGGTGAGCTCGGAGAGACGGCCGTAGCGCTCCAGGAAGCCGAAGGTCGACACCGGCTCGAAGATCGAGGTCCAGACCGAGTTGTAGTTGACCGAGCTGGCCATGACGGCGACCAGGGCCTCGCCCGGCCCGAGCTCCGGCAGCGGCACCTCGTCGAGGTGCAGCGACTTGCGCGGGTCCTTGTCGCGGCTGGCCTGCCCGGCGAACATCTCCGCCTCGTCCTTGTGGACGGTGACGGCGCGGTACGACTCGGGGAGCTTGATGTTGGCGAAGTCGGCCGAGGTGGACTCGGGCGACTGGATCGCGTCCAGGATGTCCTTCACGGGATGCCTCCGGCGGTGCGGCGCCCACGGGGCGCGCTGAGGGTTACGTCGGGGTTGCTGCTGTGGAGGTGTGCCGTCGGTTCGGCGCGGTGGTGCTGTGGCGGCGCCGTTGTGCGGCGCGAGGTTGCCTGTGACGCAGGCGCCCGGGCGCACAAGCAGGATCGCTTGCGGGGACAGCCGGCGCGCGAGGAGTCCTCGGCGCGCCGGCCGCCCGGACACCCTCAACGTATGGCACGCCGTGTCACCTGACAAGGCACTGCGTGCCAACAATTTCACTCAGATGCAATCTGCCCGCCACAGATGAGCGATGATCGATCGATGAGTGGCCGTAAACCCGTCTGACCAGGGGCGATTCGGGCGGCGTGGCGGCGCACCGGCTCCTCGCGGAGGCGGGCTTGTCGGTGGGCCGGGGCTCCAGACGGGCGCCCCGGCGGGCCGCGGGCAGGGCAGGCGCCGGCGCCGGGCGGGCCAGGGCACGCGGTGCCATAGGGCCCACGGGCCCAGGGGCCCGCCCAGGGATCAGCGCTTGCGGAGGGCTTCCTCGATGGTGCGGACGACCTCGTTCAGGGGGGCGTCGGAGCGCATCACGGTCACCACGACGTCGGTCTCGGCGGAGACCGAGGCGACCGCCGCCGGCTCCTCCGCGGCGGCCGCGGCGGCCGTGCCGGGCTTGCGGCCGGCGCCTATGCCCGAGCCGAAGGTCTCCCGGACGATCGCGAAGGCGTGGTCGAGCTGGGCCTCCACGTCACCCTGCCCACCCGCCCGCAGCCAGCGGCGAAGGACGTGGTTGTGGGCCGTCACCACGGCCGAGGCGGCCACCTCGGCCAGCAGCGGGTCGTCGTTGCCGTCGTGGTGGTCGCGCTCGTCGAAGTGGCCGAGCAGATAGCGGGTGAAGAGGCGCTCGTAACGGGCCACCGAGGCGATCTCCCGCTCCCGCAGCGTCGGCACCTCGCGGGTGAGCCGGTACCGCTCGACGGAGACCGCGGGCGAACCCGCGTACATCTTCATGACTTCCTTGATGCCTCGGCACACCGTGTCGAGCGGATGCTCGTGCGCCGGCGCCGCGTTGAGGACCGCCTCGGCCCGCACGAGGGTGTCGTCGTGGTCCGGGAAGATCGCCTCTTCCTTGGAGCGGAAGTGCCGGAAGAAGGTCCGGCGCGCCACCCCCGCCGCCGCCGCGATCTCGTCGACCGTCGTCGCCTCGTACCCCTTCGTGGCGAAGAGTTCCATGGCCGCGGCGGCCAGCTCCCGGCGCATCTTCAGCCGCTGCGCGGCGGCACGGGTTCCCGCCGCGCTCTCCTGAGCGTCGGGCGTGGACGTGGCACGGGGTGTCTTCGCGGCCTTGGACATGTCCCGAACGTACTGCATCGGAGCGGGAGTGTGCCCAGGTGGGGGAGGGGAGCCCGGCCCGGCACCGACCGTGCCCGACCGGCTGAGCAGCCCTCCCCACCCCCCGTGAGACCTTCCGCGAGACCCCCCGTGCGGCCCGGGCCCGGCCTCAGCGGCGGGCATATTCGCGGAAGCCGCGCCCCGTCTTGCGGCCCAGGCAGCCCGCGGCCACCAGGTGCTCCAGGAGCGGCGCCGGCGCGAGACCCGGGTCGCGGAACTCGCGGTGCAGCACCTTCTCGATCGCGAGGGAGACGTCGAGCCCGACCACGTCGAGGAGCTCGAACGGCCCCATCGGGTAGCCGCCGCCCAGCTTCATGGCGGCGTCGATGTCGTCCAGGGAGGCGTAGTGCTCCTGGACCATCTTGATCGCGTTGTTGAGGTACGGGAAGAGAAGCGCGTTGACGATGAAGCCGGCCCGGTCGCCGCAGTCCACCGGGTGCTTCCGGATCTTCGCGGTGACCTCGCGGACGGTGGCGTGGACGTCGTCGGCGGTCAGCACCGTACGGACGATCTCCACCAGCTTCATGGCGGGCGCCGGGTTGAAGAAGTGCATCCCGATGACGTCCTGCGGGCGCGAGGTGGCCTTCGCGCAGGCGACCACCGGCAGCGAGGAGGTCGTGGTGGCGAGCACGGCTCCCGGCTTGCAGATCTTGTCGAGGCGGGCGAACAGGTCCTGCTTGATCTCCAGGTCCTCGGCGACCGCCTCGACGGCCAGGTCGACCTCGGCGAAGGAGTCGAGCGAACCGGCCGGGACGATCCGGGCCAGCGTCGCGTCGCGGGCCTCGCCGGTCATCCGGCCCTTGTCGACGGAACGGGCCAGCGACTTCGCGATCCGGGCCTTGGCGGTGTCGGCCTTCTCCTGCGAGCGCGCGGCGAGGACGACCTCGAAACCGGCCTTGGCGAAGACCTCGGCGATGCCGGACGCCATGGTGCCGGAGCCGGCGACGCCCACCGAGCGGACCTCCCGGCCCCCGGCGGTGACCGCCGCCTCCAGCGGGGTGAGCGCGTCGCGGACGACGACGGCCGAACCGGGGGCCTCGTAGGTGTAGAAGCCGCGGCCGGACTTGCGGCCGGTCAGGCCCGCCTCGCTGAGCTGCTTGAGGATCGGGGCCGGCGCGTGCAGCCGGTCGTGCGAGGCCGCGTACATCGCCTCCAGGACGGTACGGGCGGTGTCGATGCCGACCAGGTCGAGCAGCGCCAGCGGGCCCATCGGCAGCCCGCAGCCCAGTTGCATCGCGGCGTCGATGTCCTCGCGGGAGGCGTACTTGGCCTCGTACATGGCGGCGGCCTGGTTGAGGTAGCCGAAGAGCAGGCCGTCGGCGACGAAACCGGGCCGGTCGCCGACCGCGACCGTTTCCTTGCCGAGCTCCTGGGCCAGACGGGTGACGGCGTCGACCGCCTGCGGGGCGGTCAGCACCGAGGAGACCACCTCGACCAGCTTCATCGCCTGGACCGGCGCGAAGAAGTGCAGCCCGAGGACGCGCTCCGGATGCGCCGAGTCGGCGGCGAGCCGGGTGACGGAGAGGGCGTTGGTGCCGGTGGCGAGGATCGCGTCGGGCCGGACGATCCCGTCCAGGGCCCGGAAGACCTCCTGCTTCGTCTCGTACGACTCGGGCACGACCTCGATGACGAGGTCGGCCTCGGCCGCGGCCTGGAGGTCGGAGTAGGTGCGGAACCGGGCGAGGACGTCCTGCCGCTCCTCCTCCGTGATCCGCTCGCGGGCCACCGCGCGGGCGGTGGACGCCTCCAGGGCGGCGACGGCCCGGGCCGAGGCGCTCTCGCTGATGTCGATGCCGATGACCTCGCGGCCGGCCCGTGCGAGCACATCGGCGATACCCGTGCCCATGGTGCCGAGACCGACGACGGCGATGGTGGAGAGAGGGGTGTCCATCAGGGGACTCCTGGGAGGAAGAGTGACGACTGAAGGCAGACGGCGCTGCCGCGGCACGATGCCGCGGCGGTGCCCTCCTGCGTTGCCGCGGCGCAGCGCGCGGTGCGGTGCCGCTGCGAGGCGGTGCGGAGCTGCTGCGGTGCCGGTAAACGGCTCCGGAGAAGCGGGCACGAGTCGCGCGAGAGCGCGATGAGGAAAAGGGCGACGGACTCTGTCCCGGAGTCACGCCAGAACTGCCGAACCGAACAACTCCCACGACGGCTGCGTCACCAGGCCGTTGTGATATTGCGGGGGGTGGCCCGCTCACCTGAGATTAACCGGTGGGTAACGAGCGCGCCAGTCCTTGGAAGTTGACGTACATGTGATTTGGATCGCGGATAGGCTCCGCATCATGAATTTCGCCGAGGATCCCGAATTCTGCTCGATGATCGATCGATTGCGAGAAGAGATCGGGAATGCCGGGGAAGAGGTTCCCGAGGTTTTCGAAGAACTCCTCGGACCCCTCGGGGCGGAGGAGCTCCACCACGTTCTCACGGCCCCCGGCCGGCCGCTCTGGGCCCGTGAGATCGCCGCCTTCCGGCTCGGCCTCGCCGGCGACCCGCGCGCCTTCGAGGCCCTCGTCCTCCTGCTCAACCACCGCGACCCGGAGCGCTGCGTCTCCGCCGCGTACGCCCTCTCCCGGCTCGGCGACCCGCGCACCGCACGCGCCGCCGCCGCGCTCGCCACCAACGAACTCCGCGTCGCCTACGCCCTGGTGCCGGTCCGTCTGCTGGCCCGGCTGCGCGCCCCGGAGAGCGTGCCCGCCCTCGTCACCGTCCTGGAGCGGCGCCTCGCGACCGACGACCCCCACTGGCGCGTCGGACTCGCCTGCGTCGAGGGCCTGGGCACGCTCGCCGACCCGCGCGCCCGAGGCGTACTGGAGGCGGCCCTGCCGCACCCGACGCTCGGGGGAGCGGCACGGGAGGCACTGGGGCGGCTGGGGGAGTGAACGCCCCCAGCCGTCCCACGGTCGCCGCCTGCCGCCCCTCGCGCCGCCCCTGGCGGGGGCGGCTCAGACCGTCGCCTCCACCCGGGCGCCGTGCGCGGCCTCCTGCCGGGCGACCCGCCGGCGGCGGGAGGGCAGGCCCGCCGTCGGGTTGGCGACGCCCCAGGCCGCGCCCTTGCAGATCAGCTCCTTGTAGGCGGCGGCGAGGCGGCCGGTCAGGGCGCCGTCCTTCGCACGGTCGTCGGCGGTGACGAACTGGATCAGGCCCTCCTTGCGGCCGAGCGAGACGCACTGCTGGTAGTAGCGGATGGCGACACGGGGAACCTTGGTGCCGGCGAGACGCGCGGCGATGGCGTCGGCGGCCTGCCAGGCCATGGGGACGCCCGAGGCGCAGGACATGCGCAGCGGCCTGTCGTTCGGGCCCATCGCCATCGCGGCGTCGCCGACGGCGTACACGTCCGGGTGCGAGACCGAGCGCATCGTGCCGTCGACGACGATCTGACCGTGCTCGGTGACCTCCAGGCTCGTGGCCCGGGCGATCGGGTGGACGGCGAACCCGGTGGTCCAGACGGTGGCGTCGGAGGGGAGGGTCCTGCCGTCGGCCGTGGTCACGGCGTCGGCCGCCACGGCGGCGACCTCGGTGTGCTCGTGGACGGTGATGCCGAGCCCGTCCACCACCTTCCGCAGGTGGCTGCGGCCCTTATCGGAGAGCCAGTCGCCGAGGGCGCCGCGGACGGCCAGCGCGACATCGAGGTCCGGGCGGGCCTCGGCGATCTCGGTCGCGGCCTCCAGGCCGGTCAGACCGCCGCCCACCACGAGCACGGGCCGGCCGGCGCCCAGGGCGGCCAGACGGTCGCGGAGCCGCAGGGCGCCCGGGCGGCCGGCGACATCGTGGGCGTGCTCGGCGACGCCCGGCACACCGCCGTCGTTCCAGCCGCTGCCGAGGGCGTAGACCAGCGTGTCGTACGCCAGTTCCTCCCGCTCCGGCCCGGCGCCCCGGACGGCGGCGACCGTCACCGTCCTGCGGTCCACGTCCACGCCCGTGACCTTCGCCAGCTTCAGCTCCACGCCCGTACCCGCGAACATCTCGTCGAACGGCCGGGGCTTGAGGTCCTGACCGACCGCCACCTGGTGCATCCGGACGCGCTCGACGAAATCGGGCTCGGGGTTGACCAGGGTGAGGGAGACGTCCTCGCGGCGCAGACGCCGGGCGAGACGGCCGGCGGTGACGGCTCCGGTGTAGCCGGCTCCGAGGACGACGATGCGGTGCTGCATGGGCCTGCTCCTGTCTGCGAGGTTTCCACCGCTGTCCTGCGCGGTGTCGCCCCTTGAACCGGGCAGCCCGACGTTTCCTGACAGGATCGGGATGTGACCTGCGTCACATCCCGATGCCCGTCTTTCCGGGGGTGCGGATCAGAGGACGTAGAGCGGGCCGTCCCCGTGGTCCGAGGCCGTCCACTGCGCGGTCGCCCGCACGAGCTTGTCGGGGTTGACCTGGCTGCGGATCGCGACGATGCCGTCCGCGGTGACCTCCAGGCAGGTGATGGAGACGACCCGGCCGTCCACGACCGCCACGACCGCGGGCTCGCCGTTGGCGGTCGTCGCGTACATCTCCGGCGCGCCGCCGACGAGGGCCCGCTTGGCGGCGCTGGGCTTGAACAGACCGCGCAGGAACGTGGCCACCGCGAGCGCGCCCTCGAACGCCTTCGCGCGGGCCGGGACCTTTCCGCCGCCGTCGCCGACCGAGATGGCGTCCTGGGTGAGCAGGCGTACGAGCGGTTCGGTGCGGCCGCTGGTCGCCGCGGCCAGGAACTCCTCGACGATCCGCCGGGCGGCCGCCTCGTCGATCTCGGTGCGCGCCCGGCCGTCCGCGACGTGCTTCTTGGCCCGGTGGTAGATCTGCTGGCTGGCGGCCTCGCTGATGTCCAGGATCTCGGCGATCTCCCGGTGCGGATAGTCGAACGCCTCGCGCAGCACGTACACCGCCCGCTCGTTGGGTGACAGGCGCTCGAGGAGGACGAGGACGGCGTACGAGACCGATTCGCGCTGCTCCGCGGTGTCGGCGGGGCCGAGCATCGGGTCCCCGGCGAGCAGCGGCTCGGGCAGCCACTGCCCCACGTACGTCTCGCGCCGGGCGCGGGCCGACGTGAGCTGGTTGAGGCAGTAGTTGGTGAGGACCTTGGTCAGCCATGCCTCGGGCACCTCGATCCGCTCGACGTCGGCCGCCTGCCAGCGCAGGAACGTCTCCTGCACGGCGTCCTCCGCCTCGCTCGACGAGCCGAGCAGCCGATAGGCGATGGCCTCCAGCCGGGGCCTGGCGGCCTCGAACCGGTCGACGTCACTCATGATCAGGACCATGCGGGCGATCCTAGCCGCCGGGGCGGAGCGCGTCACCGGAGCGCGCGACGCCTGCCGCCGGCCCGGGCGCGGAGCCGATCAGCCGTAAGCCGCCGCCGGCCCGGGGCCGTCCTCAGGCGGCCTCCCCGTCCTCGGATATCAGCGCGAACGCCTCGATCTCCAGCACGAGTTCGGGCCGCACCAGGGCGGTCACCTGCACCGCCGAGCTGGCCGGCAGCGGCAGGCGCCCGAAGGCGGCGTCACGGGCCTCGCGGATCGCGGGCAGGTGCGCCATGTCCGTCACGAAATAGGTCAGCTTCACCACGTCCTCGAACCCCGCGCCGGCCGAGGCCAGGCAGCGGCCGAGGTTCTCGAAGACCTGACGGGCCTGCGCCACCGCGTCGCCGGCGCCGACGACCGCGCCCGAGGCGTCCAGGGCGATCTGGCCGGACACGGCCACGAACCGGCCCGTGCCCCATACGACATGGCTGTACTGCGGGCTGGGGGCGAGGCCCTCGGGGGCGGACACATGGGTCAGGTGCGTGCTCATGGCTCACATCCTGACCCATGCCACTGACAGTCCGGCCCGCCGCCCCCGCCGGCCTGTGGAAAACCTCGGGGAGCCGCGGGGAACCTCAGCGCACGTGGCCGAGCAAGCCGTGCAGCGTCGCGCCCGCCGGGAGAACCGCGCCACGCGCCGCCCCGGGCTTCGCCGTCCTGGCCGTCTTGGCCGTCGTGACCGTCCTCGGCTCGGGCTGTGGCTCCGGCGTCGTCTCGCAGACCGCGTCGGCCTCCGCACCCGCCTCCCCGCGCGGCACCTCCCCGGTCGCCAGGTAGGCGGTGAGGTGCTCGTCCATGCAGGCGTTGCCGGCCAGCGTCACCCCGTGGTTCCCGCCGCCCTCCTCGACGACCAGGCTGGAGCCGCGCACCATCCGGTGCAGGGCGACCCCGCCCTCGTACGGGGTGGCCGCGTCGTCGGTGGCCTGGAGGATCAGGACCGGCGGCACCCGGTCGTTGCGGACGTCCGGCGGTGTCAGCGAGGCGACCGGCCAGAAGGCGCACGGCGCGTTGTACCAGGCATTGTTCCAGGTGGAGAACGGCGCCTTGACGTGCACGTCCCAGTTGTCCTTGCGCCAGACGTTCCAGTCGCGCGGCCAGGCGGCGTCCCGGCACTGGACGCTCGTGTAGACCGAGTAGCCGTTCTCGCCGGCGGCGTCCGCGGCGCCGTACTCCTCGTACGCCTTCACCAGCGGGGTGCTGTCCTTGTCGTTGACGTACGCGGCGAACGCCGCCGCGAGCCGGGGCCAGTAGCCGTTGTAGTAGCCGCCCGGCAGGTAGGTGTCCTCCAGCTCGCCCGGGCCGACCTTGCCGCCCGCGGGGGCGGTCCGCAGCTCCTCGCGCATCCGGTACCAGGCGGCCTCCACCACCGCCGGGTCGGTGCCGAGGCGGTACGCGGCGTCGTGGCGGGCCACCCAGGCCGCGAAGTCCTTGTGGCGGGTGTCGAAGGCGTGGTCCTGCGCGATGTTGTCCTCGTACCAGACGCCGTGCGGGTTGACCACGGAGTCGAGGGCGAAGCGGCGCACCCGCTCGGGGAAGAGCCGTGCGTACACGGCGCCGAGATAGGTGCCGTAGGAGTAGCCGAGGTAGTTGATCCTCGGCGCGCCGAGCGCCGCGCGGATGGCGTCCAGGTCGCGGGCGGTGGAGACGGTGTCGATGTACGGCAGGAGGTCGGCGTACTTCTCGCCGCAGGCCCTGGCGAAGGCCCGGGCACGCTCGACGCCGGCCCGCTCGCCCTCGGCGCGCAGCGGCACGGAGTCGGGGCGTACGGGGGCGAAGTGGCCGGGGCGGCAGTTCAGGGCGGGCTCGCTCTTGCCGACGCCGCGCGGATCGAAGCCGATCACGTCGTACTGCGCCGCCACCTTCGCGGGCAGCGCGGCGGCCACGTATCCGGCCATCCCGCGCCCGCTGCCACCGGGGCCGCCCGGGTTGACCAGCAGCGGGCCCTGGTAGGTCTTCGCCGTGTGGGGGACCCGGGTCAGGGCGAGGGTGACGGTCCGCCCGGCCGGGTCGTCGTGGTTCAGCGGCACCTTCAGGGTCGAGCACTGCAGCTTCGGGTACGCCTTGGTGCCGCAGCCCTTCCAGGTGAGCGGCTGCACGGGGCGGACGGCCGGTCCCGGCTCGGCGGCGGAGACCGTGGCGGACGCGGGCAGGACGGTGACCGTCCCGGCGACCAGCGCCCCAGCGGCGATCAGCATTCCTGCGCGTGGGTTCATACGGCGTCCGTGCCCCGCACAGCGCCCGAAGGGACCGATTCCGGCGAGAGTCGACCCGATCGGAGGACGTGACACGCCGTCACGAGGCGGTTTCCGGGGTCACCGTGCTCACAGGAGCGTGAGCTGTTCGGCCTCCGGCACGCGCGCGTGGTGGTCGGGTACGGGAGTCGCGCGGTGGGCCCCGCGCCCGGCGGGCCCGATGCCGAACTCGGCGGCCAGCTCGTGCACCTGACGGGTGATCCGGCGCTGGTACCAGGTGGGGGCGTAGGCGCCGGCCGCGTACATCCGCTCGTACCGCCCGACCAGTCCGGGACGGTGCCGGCGCAGCCAGGTGAAGAACCACTCGCGGGCGCCGGGGCGCAGGTGCAGCACGAGCGGGGTGACGGAGGTGGCGCCGGCCTCGGCGATGGCGCGGACCGTGTCCCGAAGCTGCTCGGGCCGGTCGCCGAGGAAGGGCACGACCGGGGCCATCAGCACCCCGCAGCCGATGCCGTGGCCGGTGAGGGTCCGCACCACGTCCAGGCGCCGCTCGGGGGCCGGGGTGCCGGGCTCGACGGTGCGCCACAGCTCCTGGTCGGTGAAGCCGACGGAGACGGACACGCCGACCTCGGTGACCTCGGCGGCCTGCCGCAGCAGGTCCAGGTCCCGCAGGATCAGCGTGCCCTTGGTGAGGATCGAGAACGGGTTGGCGTGGTCGCGCAGCGCCTCCAGGATGCCCGGCATCAGGCGGTAGCGGCCCTCCGCTCTCTGGTAGCAGTCGACATTGGTGCCCATGGCGATGTGGGCGCCCTGCCAGCGTCGGGAGGCGAGCTGCCCGCGCAGCAGCTCCGGCGCGTTCACCTTGACGACGATCTGGGAGTCGAAGCCGATCCCGGTGTCCAGGTCCAGATAACTGTGGGTCTTGCGGGCGAAGCAGTACACGCACGCGTGCGTGCAGCCGCGGTACGGGTTGACCGTCCACTCGAACGGCATGCGGGAGGCGCCGGGGACCCGGTTGACGATCGAGCGGGCCCGCACCTCGTGGAAGGTGATGCCGCGGAACTCGGGGGTGTCGAAGGTGCGGGTGGTGACCGCGTCCCTGCCGAACAGCGCGATGTCGGCGGGGACGGCGGGGGTGTCGGCCAGATGGTCCCAGCGCATGGTCGCCTCCTCGGTGACGGGTGGTCCCAGATTAGAACACATGTTCCCTTGATCGCCGCAACCCGGATTTTGGGCCCCGGCGCCCAGGTGGTTGGCTTGGGTCACATCCCCGAAGGATCGAGCTGGAGGAAGTGCAATGGCGCAGGTCGAGGCCACGACGGAGCGGATCATCGCCGCCGACGCGGAGACGGTGTTCGACACCCTCGCCGACTACAGCGGCACGCGCGGGAAGCTGCTCCCCGAGCACTTCAGCGAGTACGAGGTCCGTGAGGGCGGCGACGGCGAGGGCACCCTCGTCCACTGGAAGCTCCAGGCCACCAGCAAGCGCGTCCGCGACTGCCTCCTCGAGGTCACCGAGCCCACCGACGGGCAGCTCGTCGAGAAGGACCGCAACTCCTCCATGGTCACGACCTGGACCGTCACCCCCGCCGGCGAGGGCAGGTCCAAGGCCGTCGTGACCACCGTCTGGAACGGCGCCGGCGGCATCGGCGGCTTCTTCGAGCGGACCTTCGCCCCCAAGGGCCTCGCCCGCATCTACGACCTGGTCCTCGCCAACCTCGCCGCCCGGGTCGAGAAGTAGCCCGCTCCCCGGGCGAGCGGCATCCGGTCGGTAGCCTCGGGAAACCGGAACCCGGAAGTAACGCCCGGATCCGTCACCGATTCGAGTGGTTTCCCCGCGACCCCCACCAGAGCGCCCGGCGCACTCGGGGGTCGCGGGCCGCCTCGTAAACGCCCTGATGAGCGCCCCAAGTGCGCCGTTGCGCCGGGCTGTTCGACCTCCCTCGCCCCACCTTCCCCCTGTACCGCCCGACTTGCTCCCACTTCGCGCCCGATGCGAACAATGGCGCGCGCAGACGCCGGGAACGAGGGGAGCAGCACGTGGGTGCGATCACGGCCGCGAAGGCCGCCGAGGCCGTGCGGGGCGGCGAGGCCGCCGCCGACGACGGCGAAGGCCGGGCGGTGCTCCTCACCGCGGACCCGCCCGGCGGCCACGTGCCACCGGCCGAACCGGAACCGGCCCTCGACCCGCGCCGCGTCCGGCTCGTCTTCTGCGGACTCATGCTCGCGCTGCTCCTCGCCGCGCTCGAGCAGATGATCGTCGCCACCGCCCTGCCGAAGATCGTCGGCGAACTCCAGGGCCTGGACCGCATGTCCTGGGCGATCACCGCCTACCTGCTGACCGCGACCATCGGCCTGCCGATCTACGGAAAGCTCGGCGACCTCCTCGGACGCAAGGGCGTCTTCCTCTTCGCCATCGTCGTCTTCGTCATCGGCTCCGGCCTGGCCGGCTGGTCACGCACCATGGACGAGCTCATCGCCTTCCGCGCCCTCCAGGGCGCCGGCGCCGGCGGACTGATGATCGGCGTCCAGGCGATCATCGCCGACATCGTGCCCTCCCGGGAACGCGGCCGCTACATGGGACTCATCGGCGCCGCCTTCGGCCTCGCCTCCGTCGCGGGCCCCCTGCTCGGCGGCTTCTTCACCGACCACGTCTCCTGGCGCTGGTGCTTCTACTTCAACGTCCCCTTTGGCCTCGTCACCCTCGCCGTCGTCGCCACCGTCCTCAAGCTCCCCAAGCCCGCCACCCGCGGCCGCTTCGACACGCTCGGCGCCCTCCTGCTCGCCGCCGCCTCCACCTGCCTGGTGCTCCTCACCAGTTGGGGCGGCACCGAGCACGCCTGGGACTCCCGGGTCATCGTCGGCCTCGGCTGCGGCGCCGCCGCCGCGACCCTGCTCTTCCTCGTCGTCGAGCGCTTCGCGCCCGAACCCCTCATCCCGCTGCGGCTCTTCCGCGACTCCGTCTTCACCGTCACCAGCCTCGTCGGCGCGGTCGTCGGCATCGCCCTCTTCGGCGCCGCCAGCTACCTGCCCACCTTCCTGCAGATGGTCGAGGGCGCCACCGCCACCGAATCCGGCCTCCTGATGCTGCCGCTCATGGGCGGCATCGTCATCGCGTCGATCGTCTCCGGCCGGCTCATCACCCGCACCGGCCGCTACAAGGTCTACCCGGTCGTCGGCGGCGCCGTCTCCACGCTCGGCATGTGGCTGCTCTCCCACATGGACGCCGACACCCCCCGCCTGACGCACAGCCTCTGGCAGGCCGTCCTCGGCGTCGGCATCGGCCTCGTCATGCCGGTCCTCGTCCTCGCCGTGCAGAACTCCGTACGCCCCAGCGACCTCGGCACCGCCACCAGCGCCCACAACTACTTCCGGCAGATCGGCGGCAGCGTCGGCGCCGCCGTTTTCGGCACCCTCTTCGCCGCCCGCCTCGACGACGCCCTCGCCGAGCGACTGCCCCGGGACGGGACCGCCGCGCTCCCGCCGGCCGACGCGATCACCCCGCAGGCCGTCCACGCGCTGCCGCCGGCCCTGCGCGAGGCGTTCGTCCAGGCGTACGCCGACGCCATGCCCCGGATCTTCCTCTACCTCGTGCCGGTCCTCGCACTCGGCCTCGTCCTCGCCTTCCTGCTCAAGGAGAAACCGCTGGTGTCCCACCACACCCCCGCCACCGAGGCCCCCACCACCGCCGTGCCGCACGCCCGGGCCGCCGCCCCGGCCCCCGCCGCTCCTCCGCTCGCCGGCGTGCCCGTCTGCGGCACCGTCCAGCACCACGACGGCAGTTGCGTGCCCCGGGCCGCGCTCACCCTCATCGACGTCCAAGGGCGCCAGATCGGGCGCGGCGCGAGCGGCGACGACGGGCGGTACGCGCTCAGCGTGCCGGGCTCCGGCGCGTACGTACTGATCGCGGCCGCCGGCGGACACCAGCCGCAGGCCGTCTCCGTCACCGTCGGCGAGCGCCCGGTCGAGCTGGACGTCGTCCTCGGCGGCGCCGGCCGGCTCGCCGGCACGGTCGTCACCGCCGACGGCGCCCCCGTCCGGGACGCGGCCGTCACCCTCACCGACGTCCGCGGCGAGGTCGTCGCCTCCACCCGCAGCGGACGCGAGGGCGGTTACGTGATCGGCGACCTGGTCGCCGGCGAGTACACCCTGGCGGCCAGCGCCCCCGCCTTCCGCCCGGCCGCGCTCCCGGTCAGCGTGCAGGCGTCCCGCGAGACCCGGCAGGACATCGAACTCGCCGGCGGCGCGGTGCTCCGCGGCACCGTACGGGCGGGCGGCGGGCGAGCCGTCGAGGACGCCCGGGTCACCCTCCTCGACGCGGCGGGCAACGTCGTCGACACCCTCACCACCGGCCCCGACGGCACCTTCCGCTTCGTGGACCTCTCCTCCGGCGAGTACACGGTCATCGCCGCCGGCTACCCGCCGGTCGCCACGGTCCTCCAGCTCGCGGGCGGCGGCCGCACCGAACGCGACCTGCAACTGGGCCACGAGGACTGAGACGCCGGCGGCGCGGGTGGTGGGTCGGCGGGCGGCGCCGGAGGCCCGCCCACCGCCGACCGGCGTCGGCTCAGGACGCGGTGGTCGCCTTGCGCAGCGCGTCGATGCAGGCGCCGATCGCCTGCTGGAGGGCCTCCAGGCGCTGGAGCATGTCCTCCTCGACGACGTCCTCCTCCAGGACCTCGTCGAGGGTGAGCTCCTCGAAGACCTTCGTCGCCTTCTGCAGGCTGTTGTAGAACTTCGTGCGGCGCTCCTGGACCCGCAGCGCCGGGTCCGACTCGACCGCCCGGGCCACCATCGACCGCACCGTGTCGTATGCCTCGCCGGCCCACTCGCCGGCCTCCTCGGAGTCGTCGAGCTCGTCGATGAGCGACAGGTGGCGCTCCGCCTCCGCGCGCAGCTCCGGCGGCGCCTCGACGCTCTGGCCGGCGGGCGTCCGGATCCGGCCGCCCTCGGCGATCTGCCGCACGTAGTCGATCCGGTCGGCGGCCTTCGCCTCCTGCGCCACGGCCTTCTTCAGGTCGCCGGTGCGGGCGATGGCCCGCGCCATCTCCGTCTGCAGCGCCGGATCCTCCTTCATCCGGTCGAGGAGGGCGCCCCGCGCCGCCTCGGCGGTGCCGGGGTCGGCGAGGATCGCGGCGCGCAGCGCGGTCGGGTTCTCGGCGACCTCCAGGGCCTTGGTCGGCTTGATGCCCTCCGCCTCGGCCGCCGCGGTGATGGCGTGGCCGCGCACGGACGTGGCGCTGGAGCGGGAGGAGTAGTACGAGAGCCACACGTCGGCCTCGGGAAGCTCGACCTCCTCGCCGGGGACCAGGGCCTCGAACTGCGGCACCAGGCCGTCGTCCGCGGCCATGTCCCATGCCTTGTAGTAGCGCATGACCCGCTCGGGCGAGCAGCCGGCGAGCTCCGCGAAGACCTTCGCCGACACCTTCTCCGAGCCCTCCGCGGCCTGACCGCCCGGCCGCACGCTCCGCGCCACCTTCAGCGCGAACGCCCAGCCGCCCGTCCGGGCGTACACCCCGAAGTCACGGGCGTCGCGGACCACGGCCTCCGCGACCGCCTCGGCGGCGGGTTCGACCCAGGTGTCGGTCTCGATCGGGGCGAGCTCGATCGGAGCGGGCGAGGTGGTCACCGAGAGTCTCCTCAAGGGGTGAGCAGGGCGGGAAAGTGCGCGGGTAAGCCTATACGCGTGTGATGAAAGGATTCGCCCGAATCCCCGGTCGCGGTACGCGGCCGAACCACCGCCACCGGTCCAGCCCTTCGACACTTTTCCACAGGGGTGGTCGGGGTCGCGGGTCGGCGCGTACGGTGCCAGACATGAAGATCCTGATCAGCGCCGACATGGAAGGCGCCACCGGTGTGACCTGGCCCGCCGACGTGCTGCCCGGCACCCCGCAGTGGGAGCGGTGCCGGTCCATGTTCACCTCGGACGTGAACGCGGCGGTGCTCGGCTTCTTCGACGGCGGCGCCGACGAGGTGCTGATCAACGAGGCGCACTGGACCATGCGCAATCTCCTCCTGGAGCGGCTCGACGAGCGGGCCGAGATGATCACCGGACGCCACAAGGCGCTGTCCATGGTCGAGGGCGTCCAGCACGGCGACGTCGACGGCATCGCCTTCGTCGGCTATCACACGGGAGCGGGCGCCGAGGGCGTCCTCGCCCACACCTATCTCGCCAACTCCATCACCGGCGTCTGGCTCAACGGGGTGCGCGCGAGCGAGGGACTGCTCAACGCCCATGTGGTCGCCGAGTTCGGAGTCCCCGTCATCCTCGTCACCGGTGACGACCTGACCTGCGAGGACGCTCTCGGGTACGCGCCGGAGGCGCGCAAGGTCGCCGTGAAGGACCATGTCTCCCGCTATGCGGCGGTGTGCCGCACACCCACCCGCACGGCCGCCGCCATCCGCGCGGCGGCCAAGGACGCCGCCTCGCTCGCCGTGCGCCACGAGCCGGTCGCCGGCGGGCCGTTCACCGTGGAGCTGGAGTTCGACGCGGAGCATCTGGCCGCCGCCGCGACGGTGGTCCCGGGCACCGGACGGAGTGGCGAGAGACGGGTCGCCTACACCAGCGAGACGATGTACGAGGCAATTCGCACGTTCAAGGCGGTCACCACGATCGTGTCCGCCGCCGTGGAGGAGCAGTATGGCTGACGAGGACCGAGGTCCCGACGGTGCGGCGCTCGACGAGGTCGTCACCTTCACCTCCGAGCTGATCAGGATCGACACCACCAACCGGGGCGGCGGCGACTGCCGCGAGCGGCCCGCCGCCGAGTACGTGGCCGAGCGGCTCGCCGACACGGGCCTGGAGCCCACCCTCCTGGAGCGCACCCCGGGCCGCACCAACGTCGTCGCCCGGATCCCCGGCACCGACCCCACGGCCGACGCGCTGCTGGTCCACGGCCACCTCGACGTCGTCCCGGCGGAGGCCGCCGACTGGACCGTGCACCCCTTCTCCGGCGAGGTCCGCGACGGCGTCGTGTGGGGGCGGGGCGCCGTCGACATGAAGAACATGGACGCGATGGTGCTCGCCGTCGTCCGGTCCTGGGCCCGCCAGGGCGTCCGGCCCCGCCGGGACATCGTCCTCGCCTACACCGCCGACGAGGAGGCGAGCGCCGAGGACGGCTCCGGCTTCCTCGCCGACCGGCACCCCGGCCTCTTCGAGGGCTGCACGGAGGGCATCAGCGAGTCCGGCGCGTTCAGCTTCCATCCCGATCCCGGCACCACGATCTACCCGATCGCGGCCGGCGAGCGCGGCACCGCCTGGCTCAAGCTCACCGCGCACGGCAGGGCCGGCCACGGCTCCAAGGTCAACACGGCCAACGCCGTCACCCGCCTCGCCGCCGCCGTCGCCCGCATCGGCGCCCACCAGTGGCCGGTCCGGCTCACGGCGACGGTGCGGGCCGCGCTCAGGGAGCTGGCCGCGCTGTACGGGATCGAGGCCGACGTCGACGCCGCCGACTTCGACACCGACGTCCTCCTGGAGAAGCTGGGACCGGCCGCCGCCCTGGTCCAGCCCACCGTCCGCAACAGCGCCAACCCGACGATGCTGGACGCCGGTTACAAGGTGAACGTCATCCCGGGCCATGCCGTCGCCTACGTCGACGGGCGAATGCTGCCCGGCGGCGAGGAGGAGTTCGCCGAGACGATGGACCGGCTCACCGGTCCCGACGTGGAGTGGGAGTTCCACCACCGGGAGGTCGCCCTGGAGGCGCCGGTCGACTCGCCGACCTTCGCCAAGCTCCGCGCCGCGGTCGAGCGCTTCGACCCCGACGGGCACGTCATCCCCTTCTCCATGTCCGGCGGCACCGACGCCAAGCAGTTCTCCCGCCTCGGCATCACCGGCTACGGCTTCTCGCCGCTGAAACTGCCGCCCGAGCTCGACTACGGGGCGCTGTTCCACGGCGTCGACGAACGCGTCCCCGTCGACGCCCTCCACTTCGGCGTCCGCGTCCTCGACCACTACCTGCGCTCCGCCTGACCCGCACCCCGACCACCGCACGAACCGCTCAAGGGGGGAATCCCGATGGCACCCACGGCCGCCTACGGCAGTTGGCCGTCACCCATCGACGCGGCGCTCGCCGCCGCACACGACGGACGGCCCGAGTTCCTCGGCGTCGTCGGCGACGAGGTGTGGTGGACCGCCCCGCGGCCCGCCGAGGGCGGCCGGCGCGCCCTGATGCGCCGCCGCCCGGACGGCACCGAGGAGCCGGTGCTGCCCGCCCCGTGGAACGTGCGCAGCCGCGTCATCGAGTACGGCGGACAGCCCTGGGCCGGCACGGTGCGGGCGGACGGCTCGGCGCTCGTCGTCTTCTGCCACCACCCCGACCAGCGCCTCTACGTCTACGAGCCGGACGCCGCCGACGGCGCGGGGCCCCGGCCGCTCACCCCCGTCTCCACCGTCGGCGACGGGCTGCGCTGGGCCGACCCCGTGCTCCGCCCCGAGCGCGGCGAGGTCTGGTGCGTCCTGGAGGAGTTCACCGGACCCGCGCCCACCGACGTACGCCGGGTGATCGCCGCCGTGCCCCTGGACGGCTCCGCCGCCGAGGACCGCTCGCGGGTGCGGGAACTCTCCGACGGCCGCCACCGCTTCGTCACCGGCCCCCGGCTCTCGCCCGACGGCCGGCAGGCCGCCTGGATCGCCTGGGACCACCCGCGCATGCCCTGGGACGGCACCGAGGCCCTGCTCGCCGACATCACCGAGGACGGCCGCCTGGGCACCCCCCGCACGGTCGCCGGCGGCCCCGAGGAATCGGTGCCCCAGATCGGCTGGACCCCCGACGGCCGCCTCCTGCACCTCAGCGACCGCACCGGCTGGTGGAACCTCTACCGCGGCGCCGAGGACGGCGAACCGGTCGCCCTCTGCCCGCGCGCCGAGGAGTTCGGCGGACCGCTCTGGCAGATCGGACTGAGCTGGTTCCGGCCGCTGGACAACGGACTGATCGCCGTCGTCCACGGCAAGGGCACCACCGCCCTCGGCATACTCGACCCCGAGACCGGCGAACTGGTCGACGCCGCCGGCCCCTGGACCGCGTGGGCCGCCACCCTCGCCGTCCACGGCACCCGGGTCGTCGGCGTCGCCGCGGGCCCCCGCAGCGCCTACGAGGTCGTGGAGCTGGACACCCGCACCGGCCGCACCCGCGTCATCGGCTCCCCGCACCACGACCCGGTCGACCCCGCCTACTATCCCGAGCCCCAAATCCGTACCTTCACCGGCCCCGACGGCCGGGAGATCCACGCTTACGTCCACCCGCCGCACAACCCCGACCGCGCCGGCCCCGGCGGACAGCTCCCGCCCTATGTCATCCGGGCGCACGGCGGCCCCACCGGGAACGCGCCGCTCGTGCTCGACCTGGAGATCGCCTACTTCACCTCCCGGGGCATCGGCGTCGCCGAGGTCAACTACGGCGGCTCCACCGGTTACGGCCGGGAGTACCGCGAGCGGCTCCGCGAGCAATGGGGCGTCGTCGACGTGGAGGACTGCGCCGCCGTGGCCCGCGCCCTCGCCGACGAGGGCACGGCCGACCCGGCCCGCCTCGCCGTCCGCGGCGGCAGCGCCGGCGGCTGGACCGCGGCCGCCTCCCTCGTCCACAGCGACCTCTACGCCTGCGGCACGATCATCTACCCCGTCCTCGACCCGGCGGCCTGGGCCGACGGCGAGACCCACGACTTCGAGGCGCAGTACCTGCGGTCGCTGATCGGCCCGATCGACGAGGTGCCCGCCCGCTACCACGAACGCTCCCCGCTGGAGCACGTCGACCGGGTCTCCGTCCCCTTCCTGCTGCTCCAGGGCCTCGACGACGTGATCTGCCCGCCCGCCCAGGCCGAGAGGTTCCTCGCCAAGGTCGCCGGCCGGGGCATCCCGCACGCCTACCTCGCCTTCGAGGGGGAGGGGCACGGCTTCCGCAGGGCCGAGACCATGACCCGCGCCCTGGAGGCCGAACTGTCCCTGTACGCCCAAATCTTCGGACTCGACCGGTTCGACGTCCCCGTCCTGGAGCTGAGGACATGACGACCGTACCGGCCGGCCGGCCGGTACGGCCCCCGAGGCTCCGCCCCGGCGACCGGGTGGCCGTCGTCGCGCCCAGCGGCCCCGTCCCCGAGGACCGCCTGCGGGCCGGACTCGACATCCTGCGCGGCTGGGACCTCGACCCGGTCGTGGCCCCGCACGTCCTCGCCACCCACCCCGCCCTCGGCCACCTCGCCGGGACGGACGAGGACCGGGCCCGCGACCTCACCGAGGCATGGTGCGCCCCGGACGTCACCGCCGTGTTCTGCGCCCGCGGCGGCTACGGCGCCCAGCGCATGGTGGACCTGCTCGACTGGACCGCGATACGGGCCGCCGCCCCCAAGGTGCTCGTCGGCTACAGCGACGTCACCGCGCTCCACGAGGCGTTCGCCGTCCGCCTCGGGCTCGCCACCCTGCACGGCCCGATGATCGCCGCCGGAGCCTTCCTCCAGGACGCCCGCACCCAGGAGTCCCTGCGCGCCACCCTGTTCGAACCGGAGTCCGTGCGCGTCCTCGGCCGGGAGACGGCGCGGGCCCTGGTCCCGGGACGGGCGCACGGCCTCACCCTCGGCGGCTGCGTCAGTCTGCTGGCCGCCGACCTCGGCACCCCGCACGCCCGGCCCTCCGCCCGTGGCGGGCTGCTGCTCCTGGAGGACGTGGGGGAGGAGCCGTACCGGCTCGACCGGATCCTCACCCAACTGCTGCGCTCCGGCTGGCTGGACGGGGTCGCCGGGATCGGACTCGGCTCCTGGGAGGAGTGCGGGCCGTACGAGGAGGTGCGCGCCGTGCTCGCCGACCGGCTCGGCGGGCTCGGCGTCCCGGTCGTGGAGGAGATGGGCTTCGGGCACCACGCGAGCGCGCCGACCGTGCCGTTCGGCGTCCCGGGCGTCCTGGACGCGGAGGCGGGGACGCTCACCCTGGACGTACCGGCGCTGAGCTGAGGCGCACCGGGCCCGCCGCCTTCACCGGGCCCGCCGCCTTCACCGGGCCCGCTCCACCGGATGCCCCTCCACCGGATCCCCTTCACTGAATCTCCGTCAACAACCTTCGTCCCGCGCGTTGACGGGCCTCTGACACGTGTCACACCATGGGCGCGGCCCCGTACCTACCGGTAGGTACGTCGATCGCGCGTCCTCGGTGTGGAGGTTCCCGTGTCCCCAGCCCTGCCCGTCCTGCCCAGATCCCGCACGATCCTCGCCCTCGCGGCCGCGGCCCTGACGGCCGCGCCGCTCGCGGTCACCGCCCCCGCCCGGGCGGCCGACACCGTCACGGACGGGACCAACGGCACCTACACCGTCACCCCACTGCGCTTCACCGTCCAGGCGGGCGGCCGGACCTGCGCCGTCGACGCCGACCTCTACCGCCCCGACGGCGTCGACGCCGACCATCCCGCACCCGCCGTCCTCGCCACCAACGGCTTCGGCGGCAGTAAGAACGACGGCTCCACCGACGCCATCGGCAAGGCCGTCGCCGCACGCGGCTACGTCGGACTCGTCTACTCCGGCCTCGGCTTCGGCAAGAGCGGCTGCCTGATCTCCCTCGACGACCCGCGCGTCGACGGACAGGCCGCCGCCCGGCTCGTCGACTTCCTCGCCGGCAGCCGCGCCGCCGACGACGGCACCCGCGTCGACTTCGTCACCAAGGACGGCGCGAACGACCCCCGGATCGGCATGATCGGCGGCTCCTACGGCGGCGCCATCCAGCTCGCCACCGCCGCCACCGACCCCCGCCTCGACGCCCTCGTCCCCCTCATCACCTGGAACGACCTCGCCCACTCCCTCGCCCCCAACAGCGCCGACCGCGCCACCCCCGGCGTCTTCAAATGGCAGTGGGCCAACGGCTTCTACCTCATGGGCGAGGGCCAGCCGCTCCTCGTGCCCTCCCTCGACCCCAGCCGGATCAACTCCCTCGACTGCCTGCACTTCGTCAGCAACGCCTGCGACACCGTCCGCCTGCTCAACTCCGGCAGCTACCCGCGGGCCGAGACGGACAAGATGCTCGCCTTCGCCCGGAGCGTCTCCCCGGTCTCCTACCTCGACCGGGTCAAGGCACCCACGCTCCTCGTCCAGGGCCAGGCCGACAGCCTGTTCACCCTCAACGAGGCCCAGGACACCTACGAGAAGCTCCAGCGCCAGGGCGTCGAGACCAAGATGATCTGGCAGTCCTGGGGACACAGCGGCGGACAGCGGCCCGGCGAACTCGACCTCGGCTCGGGCGACCTGGAGAACAGCTACGTCGGGCGGCGCGTCCTCGCCTGGTTCGACCGCCACCTGCGCGGCGACCGCACGACCGACACCGGCGCCGAGTTCGCCTACCACCGCACCTGGCAGAGCGGCTACGGCACCGCCGCCGCCGTGCCCCCGCTCAACCACAAGCTCTACCTCTCCGGCGACGGCAAACTCGTCGACAACCGGGCCGAGGTCACCCGCGGCTCCCGCACCTACGCCAACTGGCTCGTACCGACCAGCCACTCCGAGTCCTCGCTGGCCGGCCTCATCGGACTGCCCGACCCCACCCCGTACGACATCGCCGGCACCTACCTCGGCTGGAGCAGCGCCCCGCTCACCGCCCCCGCCGACCTCGTCGGCGCGCCCCGCGCCACCCTGAAGGTCGTCTCGCCGCGCACCGAACGCGTGCAGGGCTCCGGCGACGCCGCCGACAAGCTGGTCCTCTTCGCCAAGCTCTACGACGTGGCCCCCGACGGCACGAAGACCCTGGTCAACCGGCTCGTCGCCCCCGTCCGCGTACCGGACGTCACCCGCCCCTTCACCGTCGAACTCCCCGGCATCGTCCACCGCTACGAGACGGGCCACCGCCTGGAGTTCGTGATCGCGGCCAGCGACACCGCCTACTTCGGCAACCGGGGCGTCAAGCCGGTCACCGTCGTCAGCGCCCCCGAGGACACCGGGACGCTGGAACTGCCCCTCGTCCAGGGGCACATCGGCTAGCGACGGGCCGCACCCGGTGCGAGCCGGGTGCAGCCGACGACCGGGGCGCTCCTAGCCGGCGACGAGGGGCGCGAGGGCGGCGTAACCCGGGCGGACCAGCTCGTCGATGAGGCGGCGGCGCTCCGGCAGCGGCAGGAAGGCGGCCTCCAGGGCGGCGACCGTGAACTCCTCGAAGACCTCGGGGCCGTAGCCGAACGCGTCCACCATGTGCTGGAACTCCTCGCTCATGGTGGTGCCGGAGACCAGCCGGTTGTCCGTGTTGAGCGTGATCCGGAAGCCCAGGCGGCGCAGCTCGTCGATCGGGTGCGAGGCGTAGTCCTTGGCCGCGCCCGTCTGCAGGTTGGAGGTCGGGCAGACCTCCAGGGCGATGCGGTTGTCGCGGACGTACGAGGCCAGCCGGCCCAGCGTGCCGTCCTCGGCGATGTCGTCGGTGATCCGCACGCCGTGGCCGATCCGCTCGGTGCCGCAGACCTGCACGGCCTCGTGGATCGACTCGGCGCCGACCGCCTCACCCGCGTGGATCGTGAAGTGGCAGTTCTCCCGCTTCAGGTGCTGGAAGGCGGGCAGATGGCGGGCCGGCGGGTTGCCGATCTCGCCGCCGGCGATGTCGAAGCCCGCCACGCCGTTGTCCCGGTGCGCCACGGTCAGCCGCGCGATCTCCAGCGAGCGGTCGGTGTGCCGCATGCCGGTGAGCAGCGTACGGACGGTGATCCGGCCGCCGGTGCGGCGCTCGCCCTCGCGGAAGCCCTCGTTCACGGCCTCCACGACCTCGTCGAGGGTGAGGCCGCCCTCCAGGTGCTGCTCCGGGGCGTAGCGGATCTCGGCGTAGACGACCCCGTCGGCGGCCAGGTCCTCGGCACACTCGGCGGCGATCCGCGTCAGCGCCTCGCGGGTCTGCATCACCGCACAGGTGTGGGCGAAGGTCTCCAGATACCGCTCCAGCGATCCGGAGTCGGCGGCCTCCCGGAACCAGACCGCAAGCTCGGCCGGGTCCTCGGTGGGCAGCCCGGTGTACCCGCAGGCCCGCGCCAGCTCCACGATCGTGGCCGGGCGCAGCCCGCCGTCGAGGTGGTCGTGCAGGACGGCCTTGGGGGCCCGCCGGATCCAATCGGCGACGGCGGGGGAGGAGGCGGGAACGGCGGACGCGGCAGGGTTGTCAGACAAGTGCATGGCGGGGAAGTGTACGCCACGTGGGGGCGGTGGTGGTGTGACGGTGGTGACAGGGGGTGGGGGAGGGCTCGCCGGGGCCCGTGCGGCGGGCCCGGGCGGCGGCCCGGGCGGCGTCGAACCGGCCCCTGGGAGCAGGGCCCGACGCCGAGACGGATACGGGGGCGGGCGCGGGCATGGGCGTGGGCGTGGGCGTGTGAGCCGGCCGGGGCCGGCGTCAGTTCGTCTGCAGCACCGGCAGGGCGGGGGCGCCCGTCGGCAGCATGTGCTTGGCCGCGAGAACCGGGGTCCCGTCGACCCGTACCACCTGGGTGACAAGCACCGCCGGCGTGTCCGCGGAACGGCCGAGCTGCTCGCCCCTGCGGCGGCCGAGCAGCGTCGCCGTGACCGCGCTGTGCGCGGCCAGCGGGACGCCCCGCGAAGCCCCCGCGAGCACCGCCAGCATGGACGTGCGGTCCGGCGCCGGCACCGTGCGCAGTGCCTCGGCGAAGGCCGGATGCGTCCGGTCCAGGACGTCGTCGGCGGCGGCCCACTCGTGGCTCAGGGCCGCGGGCCCCGCCTCCCCCGCCAGCACGGACTCCCAGAACCGCAGCTCGGCCCCGGCCGGGGCGAGCAGATGCTGGGTGGTGAAGTCGGTGGGCTCCTCGACGGACCGGAGCAGCCCGCGCACCCGCAGCGGTACGCCGGCCCCGAGCAGCTCCTCGAGGGCCTGGACGTGCTCGAAACCGCGCCGCGGCGGGTGCGCGTTGACCGTGCGGCCCACCCCTCGGCGTACCGTCAGCAGCCCGTCCTCCTGGAGCAGCAGCAGCGCCTCGCGCAGCGCCGGGCGGCTCACGCCCAGTTCGCCGGCGAGCTTCGGCTCGGACGGCAGGGTGGAGCCCGGCGGATAGGTGCCGTCGTGGATGGCGTCCGCGATCCGTTCGTAGAGCGCGACGACGGGTCGACGCTGCTGTCCGCCGGCTGCCACGGATCCTCCTCGTGCTGGTGCCCGTGCGGTGCCGCTGCCCGGGGCCTCTGCCGCATCCTCTGTCGCGTCCTCTGACAGGACCACCGTAGCGGCCCGGCGTTGTCTGACAAGTCACTCGTACGGACCGTCCGCCGCCCCCGAGCGCGGGCATCGGCCCATCCTGGGGGGACGTACGACGGAGGGAAGGGCCCGGCCATGAGCCCCAAGGAGCCAACGAACACGGGCGGGGGGATCTTCGTCTTCGAGAACACCCGCCATGTACGGATCCGGCTGCTGGTCCCCGAGGCCGGCACGGTCCGCGGCCATGACGCGGCGGCCAGGAGGCGCAAGTGAGGCGGGCAGCCGTCGTGGGCGCGGGGGCGGTCCTCGCCCTGTGGGCCGTGGCCGTCGGCTCGGCGGAGCCGAGGACGCGGGCGGGGGCGAGGGCGGGCGAACCCGCCGCGCCGGGCGGAAACCCGCCCGCACCGGGCGGAAACCCGCCGATGCCCGACCTCCTCGGCCTCGGCCTGTGGCGCGTCTTCACCACCCTCACCCCACGCACCCGCCTCGACGTCCACGACGTGGGCGGCGACGACCGCCGCGTGCTGTGGCCCCCGAACTGGCACGTCTGCACCCAACACCCACCCCCGGGCACCGCCCGGGACCCGCGCGGCCGCGTCGTGGTCGGCGTGGCAAAGCACGGCGAAACCTGCCCACCCCGCGTCGCCACGTCCCGCCGCTGAGCAACGTCGCCCTTGCCGTCGGGCTGCCGTACGGGGACCCTGGCCGTTGGGGCGGCCCCCCGGCGCCCGGCGGCCCGGGCTGGGCGCCTCGGCGCGGGTCCCCCCGGCCCCGGTTCCCCGGCCGGGCCGTCCCTGGCCTCGGGCATCGGCCCCCGGCCGCCGCCTGGGCCCCGGCCGCCGCCTGGGCCCCGGCCGCCCCGGCCTTGGCGCCGCACCCCCAGGCCCCGGCCCCTCGGTTAACGGGGACGGCCACGGGCCCCGTCCCCGGGTAGCCGTCCCGGCCACGGGCGTCGGCACCCGGCGGCCGCCCCCGCGGCCCCCGCCTCACCGGGGCGCCGCCACGGCCCGCCCGCCCCGCCGGGCGCCCACGCCGCGGCCCGCCCTGCGGCGGCACCGCACCTGCGCCCGCCCCCGCCGGGGCGGCCCGCGCCGGTCCCCACCCCGCCCGCCCGCGCGGCGCCGGAGGCATCGGCACCGCTAGCCTGGGGGTATGGCCGACGATCTTGGTTCGTATCTTGCCGTGGGGCCGCGCGTCGGGTTGCGGGCGTTCACACTCGGGGACGGTGAGGAGTTCACCGCGCGCGCCCGGGAGAGCCGTGCGCTGCACGAGCCGTGGCTGTTTCCGCCGCGGACGACCGAGGCGTACGCCGCCTACGCGCGGCAACTGATCGACGACCCGGCCAGGGCCGGCTTCCTCGTGTGCGAGCGGGAGGGCGGCGGGATCGCCGGGTTCGTGAACATCAACAACATCGTCCGGGGCGCCTTCCTCTCCGGCGCGCTCGGTTACGGCGCGTTCGCGCACGCCGCCGGGCGCGGGCTGCTCTCGGAGGGCCTCGGGCTCGTTCTCACGTACGCCTTCGGGCCGCTCGGGCTGCACCGGCTGGAGGCCAACATCCAGCCCGGCAACACCGCTTCCCGCGCGCTCGTACGCCGCGCCGGCTTCCGACTCGAAGGGTTCTCGCCCGCGATGCTGTTCATCGACGGGGCGTGGCGCGACCACGAGCGCTGGGCCACCACCGCCGAACGGTGGCCGGGCCCGGCGCGCGACGCTCAGCGCTTGTAGTTGATCTTCATCGTGTCCATGTCGGTGACCGTGGACCTCAGGCCGCCGAACCCGTGGCCCAGCTCCCTCAGCGCCGTCTCCACCCGGTCCTCCGCGATCGCCCCGGCCATCTCCTCGCCGTCGGCCGCGTCGGAGACGACCACCACGCGGTACGAGAAGTGCTTCAGCGTCCGGTCGTAGGCGAGCGACCCCCGCTCCGTGAACTCCATCGCCAACAGGCCGTGTTCGTCCACCTCGGCGAGCAGTCGCCCGCGACTCTCCTCCGACAGCCCCTCGAACGTCCCCCGGACGATCACCCGGTAGGTGTGCCGCTCACTCATGTCCCGCGCCTTTCTCGTCGCCGGCACACACCCTACGGCGGCAGGTGTAGACCGCAACGGAATTTCCCGGCCGGGTGAGCGCGGGCCGGAGGCCCGTTGTCCACCCCCTGGCCAGCAGTGGTTCCGCCGTGTTCCATGGTCGGCATGACGACCGTACGACGTGCCGTACTCACCCTGCCCGCGGCGCCGTTGGGCCCGGACAACCCCCTGCCCGCCCTGCGTCTCCTCGGCGGCCCCGGAACCCCCGCGGTCGACGAGCGCGATCGGGCCGAGCTGCCCCGCGACATGGCCCGGCAGCTCGGCCACGCCCCACTGCGCACCCTGCTGCCCACCCGCGTGCGCGACGGCTACGGGCGCGAGCGCACCCTCACCGAGTTCGACGCGCTCGTGATCGAGAACGACCGGCTGCGCGTCACCGTCCTGCCGGGACTCGGCGGCCGCGTCCACTCCCTGCTCCACAAGGTGACGGGACGTGAACTCCTCTACTCCAACCCCGTGTTCCAGCCCGCCGCCTTCGCCCTCAACGGCGCCTGGTTCTCCGGCGGCATCGAATGGAACATCGGAGCCCGCGGCCACGGCGCCCTCTCCTGCGCCCCGCTGCACGCGGCGGTCGTCCCGGCGCCCGACGGCGGCCCGATGCTGCGGATGTGGGAGTGGGAACGGCTGCGCGACCTGCCGTTCCAGGTCGACCTGTGGCTGCCCGACGGCGCCGAGCACCTGCGCGTCGGTGTACGGATCCGCAACCCGCACGAGCGGGCCGTGCCCTGCTCCTGGTGGTCCAACACCGCCGTCCCCGAGGACCGCCGGATCCTCGCCCCCGCCGACTCGGCCTGGCACTTCGGGTACGCCCGTGCCCTGCGCCGGGTCACCGTGCCCCGTACCGCGGACGGCGTCGACCGCACGTACCCCCTCGAGAGCACCCACGCGGCCGACTACTTCTACGCGCTGCCGGACGGGCAGCGGCGCTGGATCGCCGCCCTCGACACCGACGGCGGCGGCCTCGTCCAGACCTCCACGGACCGGCTGCTCGGCCGCAAACTCTTCGTGTGGGGCACGGGCCGCGGCGGCCGGCGCTGGCAGGAGTGGCTCACCGAGCCCGGCACGCCCGGATACGCCGAGATCCAGGCCGGACTCGCCCGTACCCAGCTCGAGCACCCGACCCTGGAGGCGGGGGAGGAGGTCTCCTGGCTGGAGGTGTACGCGCCGCTGACCGCCGACCAGGCCGCCGTGCACGGCACCGACTGGGCGGCGGCCCGCGCGGGCGTCGAGGACGCCCTCGAACGGGCGGTGCCGCGCGCCGAGGTCGACACGGCGTACGAGCGGTGGCGCGCCGCCGCCGACACCGCACCCGGCCCGCTCCTGGCGACCGGATCCGGCTGGGGAGCGCTCGAAGTGCTGCGCGGGGGTTACGCGTTGCCGGGCACCCCCTTCCCTCCGTCCCTCCTCGGCGAGGAACAGCGGCCGTGGGTCACCCTGCTGCACACGGGCGCCCTCCCGGACCCGAACGAGGACGCGGACCGGGAGACGGGTCCGGGGCGGCGGTCGGACGGGGACCCGGCCCCTCGGGGCGGCGGCGCGCGCTGGTCGACCCCGGTGTCCGGCGCCTGGCGGGACATGCTGGAGACCGCCCCGGCCGACCCGGTCACCGAGTACCACCTGGGCATCGCCCAGTGGGCGGCGGGTGACCTGGCCCAGGCGGTACGGAGCTGGGAGCGCGGCCTCAAGAACGCGGCCGAGCGCTGGCCGCTGCTCTACTGCCTGGCCGTGGCCGACCGGGAGGGGGGCCATCCGGAACGGGCGGCCGAGCGGTACGAGGAGGCGTTCGACGACCACGAGGGCGGCGACCCGCTCGTCACCGTCGCCCTCGGGCGTGAGACGGTCGCCGCCCTCCTGGACACTGGCCACCCCGAGCGTGCCCGCGCCGTCCTCGCCCGCCTTCCGCAGGACGCCCGGGCCCGCGGCGCCTTCCGCTTCCTGGAGGCCAGACTGCTCCTCGCGGAGGGCAGGAAGGCGGAGGCCCGCGCCGTGTTCGACGCGGGCTTCGAGGTCGCGGACCTCCGTGAGGGAGCCGAGGAACTGGGCGCACTCTGGGCCCGCCTCACGGACGAACCCCTTCCCGACTTGTACGAGTTCCGTATGCACAGCGACTGACCACCCAGGTCCGGACCGCCTCTGGCCCGGCCGCATCCTGTCCGGGCAGCCGGGGCCGGACCGTGCCGGCCCCTGGCGGCGGCCGGTCGGCGGTGGTCCCGGTCGTCAGACCCGGCACAGGATCTCGCCGTGCGGCACCATGAACCAGGCGTCGGGCTCCCGCCCCCAGGCGCGCCAGGCGTCGGCGATCGCGGCCAGCTCCTCCGGGCTCGTGTGGCCGCCCTCGACCGCCAGCCGGGCGTACACCGACTCGGTGGTGCGGTCCGCCCACAGGCCGCTCCACCAGGCACGCTCCTCCGGCGTGGCGAAGCACCAGGCGCCCGCCGAGGAGGTGACGTCGGTGAAGCCGGCCTGGCGGGCCCAGGACAGCAGGCGGCGGCCCGCGTCCGGCTCGCCGCCGTTGGCGCGGGCGACCCGCCGGTACAGGGCCTGCCAGCCGTCCAGGGCGGGCGCCTCCGGGAACCAGACGAAGGCCCCGTAGTCGCTGTCCCGGGCGGCCACCACTCCGCCCGGCCGGCATACGCGGCGCATCTCCCGCAGCGCCCGCACCGGGTCGCCCACGTGCTGCAGCACCTGGTGGGCGTGGACGATGTCGAAGGAGTCGTCGGGGAAGTCCAGCGCGTGGACGTCGGCGACCGCGAACTCCACGTTGTCCAGCCCCCGTTCGTCGGCCACCGCCCGGGCCTTCGTCAGGACGTCCTCGGCCGCGTCCACCCCGGTCACCCGTCCCGGCGCGACCCGCGCGGCCAGGTCACCGGTGATCGTGCCGGGCCCGCAGCCCACGTCCAGGACGTCAAGTCCCGTCCGCAGTTCGGGAATCAGATAGGCGGCCGAGTTCTCGACGGTGCGCCAGCTATGCGACCGCAGGACGGACTCGTGGTGGCCGTGCGTGTAGACGGCGGTCTCGTGCGTCATGACCTGACTCCCTTGAACGAGTGGGTGCGATCACCGTACGCCGCTCATTCGCATACTGAGACCCCGTTCTCATGATGTGGACCGGCGGGAGGAATGCGGCTGCAGTGGACGGGAGTTGGAAGGGGCTGTGTGAACGGCTCCAGCACCTGGCGGTGCCACTCCCAGCGCCGCTCGCCGTCGTGGAACACCTCCGTCGGCGCCAGCCCCGCCGCCGCGGCCACCGCTGCCGAGGCATGGTGCTCCGGATGCACATGCGCGACGAGCCGCGGCACGCCCCGCTCGCGCAGCCAGCCGGTCAGGACCACCGCCGCCTCCCGGGCGAGCCCGCGCCCCTGCCACGGCGTGCCGACCACCCACGCCACCTCGGCCGAGCCGGGCGTCACCGTGACCTGCACCGTGCCCACCACCACCGCCACCGCGTCCGCCACCGCCACCGCGTCCGTCACCACCTCCGGCTCCGCCATCCCCGTCCGCTCCTCGTCCTCGCGCAACCGCAGCGTCCAGTTGCACCAGGAGACGTCCGGATCCGGCGAGCCCGCGAGAAGTCGCGCGTAGCGGGCGCGGAGCTCGGGCTCCGGGAGCGGGGCCCCGCCGATGAAGGCGTGCAGGGCCGGGTCGGCGAGCGCCACGGCCAGTTCGGCGGCGTCGTCGAGCCGCAGCGGCTCCAGGTCCAGACGGACGCTGCGCAGCGGGACCGCGGTGATCCGGTTCGATTCGGGTGCTCTCATCCGTACAGTCTCCCCAGCCCCCTGGTACCCCGAGTTCGCCGCGCAAGCGGCGAAACCTCCCTAACCTCCGTATAAAGGGCACAGGGGCGTCGATGGCGGACGCCCCGGACAAGGAGCGGCCGCGGGCGCGAGGAGGTTCGGGACATGCGGCGGGACGTGCGGCGGACGGCCCCGGAGGGCCGCGGCCCGGTGCGCTACGGGCCGCCGGCACCCGAGCCCGGGCTCCCCGTGCTGCCCGGACTGGCCGCCCTCCTGGCCGCCTCGGCCGACCGGCGCACCCCGGAGCCACCCGGCGGCGGGCCCGTCCTGCGCGAGGCCGCCGCCGGCTACTGGTGGCGGCGCGGACTGCGTACCCACGCCGAGGACGTCGTCGCCGCCCCCGGCGCCCCGCCGCTCCTGCTGGCCCTCATCGCCGCCCACGACGGCGACCTCCTGCTGCCCCGCCCGTGCCCCGCCTGGTGGAGCCCGCAGGCCCGGCTGCTCGGCCGGCCCGCCTACCTCGTGCCCACGCCCGCCGAGTGCGGCGGCGTCCCCGACCCCTTCGCCCTCCTGGAGACCGTCCGCCGGGTCCGCGCGGAGGGCGGCGACCCCCGCCTCCTGCTGCTGTCCGTCGCCGACGACCCCACCGCCACCGTCGCCCCGCCCGAGCTCGTCCGCGAGGCGTGCGAGGCCGCCGTCGCCGAGGGGCTGCACATCATCAGCGACGAGACCTGGCGCGACACCCTGCACCGCCCCCAGGAGACGGTGCTGGTCAGCCCCGCCGAGATGTGCCCCGACGACGTCACCGTCCTCACTGACCTGGCCGGCGCCCTCGCCCCCGCCGCCTGGCCCCTCGCCGTCGCCCGCTTCCCGCCCGCCGCCGCCGCCGCCCGCGCCGGTGGCCAGGGCGGCGGCAGGCCCCGCACCCTCGACGTCCTCACCGCGCTCGGCGCCCTCGTGCCCGGGCCGTTCGCCCCCGCCGCCGCCCACGCCCTCGACGAACCCGAGGACGTCACCGTACGGGCCCGGCTCACCGCCCATCTCCACGGGCGGGTGGCCGCCGCCGCCCACCGCGCGGTGCTCGCGGTCGGCGCCCTCGCCCGGCCCCCGCAGGCCGGCCGCCACCTCTACGCCGACCTGGGCCCGCTGCGCGCCGGGCTCGCCGCCCGGGGCGTGACCGACTCGCTGGAACTGGAGACCCACCTCACCGAGCGGCTCGGCACCCCCGTCCCCGGCGGGCACCGCTTCGGCGACGAACTCGGCGCGCTGCGGGTCCGGTTCGACACGGCGGCCTTCCTGGGGGCCACGGAGGAGGAGCGGACCACGGCCCTCACCGCGCCGCGGCCCGAGGAATCGCCCCACGTGGCGGACGCGTTGAAGTCCTTCGGAGCCGCCCTCGACGAACTGAGCGGGTGACGACGGGTGACGCCGGGTGACGCCGGGTGGCACCCGATGACATCGGACGACACCGGATGACATCTGGTGGCCGCGAGGAGGTGATCCGGAGGGCCCGGGCGGGAAGGCGGAAGGACGGCACAGCGCGGACGGCAGGGCACGGACGGCACGTACGGCACGGACGTACGGCAGGGACGGCACGGCACGGACTGCGCCGCACAGACGGCAGGCACGGACCAGACGGAACAGACGGAGGCGCAGAGATGACGGAACAGACGGCCCAGCCACCCCGGGCCCCGCACTCCGCCCGTACCCCCCAAGCCCCGCATCCCTCCACCCGGCTCCAGTCCGTCGGCCGGCTGCGTCACGACTGGCCCCGCAGCTTCGCCGACCGGCTGACCGCGCCGCTGCCCGGCGTACGCGCCATGGCCCGGCTCGCCCGCGAGGGCGCCGTGCGCCCCGGGCCCGACGGGCTGCGCGACATCCCGCTGCTGCCGTTCTCGCCCGGCCCGCTGCCCGAGGCCGGGCCCGACACCGTCGCCGTCACCTGGGCCGGCCACGCCAGTTGGGTGCTGCGGATCGGCGGCCTCACCGTGCTCACCGACCCCGTCTGGTCCCGCCGCATCCTCGGCACCCCGGCCCGGATCACCCCCGTCGGCGTCCGCTGGGAGGACCTGCCCCGGGTGGACGCCGTCGTCATCAGCCACAACCACTTCGACCACCTCGACGCCCCCACCCTCAAACGGCTGCCCCGCCACACTCCCGTCTTCGTGCCGGCCGGCCTCGGCCGCTGGTTCACCCGCCGCCGCTTCACCCGTGTCACCGAGCTCGACTGGTGGGAGGCCGCCGAACTCGGCGGCGTCCGCTTCGACTTCGTCCCCGCCCACCACTGGTCGAAGCGCACCCTGCTCGACACCTGCCGCTCCCTGTGGGGCGGCTGGGTGCTCACCGACCGTGCCGGGCACCGGACCTACTTCGCCGGCGACACCGGCTACGGCCACTGGTTCGGCGAGATCGGCCGCCGCCACCCCGGGATCGACCTCGCCCTCCTGCCGATCGGCGCCTACGACCCGCGCTGGTGGCTCAGCGACGTCCACACCGATCCCGAGGAGGCCGTCCGCGCCTTCCAGGACCTCGGGGCGCGCCGGATGGCACCCATGCACTGGGCCACCTTCGTGCTCTCCTCCGAACCCGTCCTCGAACCGCTCACCCGCGTCCGGGCCGCCTGGGAGAAGGCCGGCCTGCCCCGCGAGGACCTGTGGGACCTCCCGGTGGGCGGCTCACGGGTGCTCGTCCCCTGACCCGGAGGGGGTGTCCGGGCCGGAGGATGCCTCCGAGCCCGAGGAGCCGCCCGAGCCCGAGCCGGAGTCCGAGTCCGAGGAGGCGCCCGAGCCCGAGCCCTGGGGGGCGTCCGGGCTCGGAGCTGACGGGAGCTCGCGGTGCCCGCCGCCGCGCACCCGGCGCCACAGCGACGGCACCGCGCTGACCAGCACGGTCAGCACCACCGCGGCCACCACGCCCTGCCACGGCTCGGGGAAGAGTGAACCGCCCAGGATGCCGATGAGCTGGTACGTCGCCGCCCACGCCAGACACGCGGGCAGGTCGCCCCGCGCGAAGCGCCGCAGCGGCATTCCGGCGAGCAGGCAGGCCAGCATGACCGGGATCCGCCCCGCCGGCACCAGCCGCGAAAGCACCAGCACCGACACCTGATGGCTCTCCAGCCGCTCCTGCGCCTGGGCGAGGCGCTCCGGCGTCACCCGGCCGCGCAGGGCCGCCAGCCATCGCGAGCCGTTGCGGGACCGGACCCCGCGCCGGCCCAGCCAGTAGAGCGCGAGATCGCCGACGAACGCGGCGAAGGACGCCACCAGGAAGACGAAGAGCAGCGCGAACGGCGAGGTCTGATGGAAGGCCACCACCGCCGCCGAACTCACGATCGCGCCCGTCGGCACCACCGGCACCAGGGCGCCGAGCGCCACCAGCAGGAACAGGGACGGATAGCCGACGGCCTGCTGCGTCGACTCCGGCGGCAGCTCCCGCACCGCCGCCAGGAGCCGGTCGATCACCGGGCGCCCCCCGCCCACGCGGCGAAGCCGCGCGGAGCCACCCCGCACCGCACACGAGCACGCCCCACCGCCCCGCGCCCCCTCACTCCACGCCCCACCGCCCCGCGCCGCACCGCCTCGCGCCCCACCGCCCCGCACCGCGCGCGAGCACCCCGCCCCGCCCCGTCCTCATCGCGCCACCTCCGGCCGGACCCGTTCGCCGTGCGCGAGCAGGTGGACCGCGACCTTCGGGGCGAGCCGGGAGGCGTGCCGGACGAACTCGTGGCCCGGGGAGTGGAACTCGTACGGCCGGATCGCGTCCATGCCGATCGGCCAGTACGTGCCGTAGTGCACCGGCACCGCGGCCGCCGGGGACAGAGCGGCCAGCGCCTCGGCGGCGCGGCCCGCGTCCAGATGGCCGTGGCCCAGATACGGGCCCCAGCCGCCGACCGGCAGCAGCGCCACGTCGACCGCGCCGACCGCCTCCGCCATGCCGTCGAACAGGCCGGTGTCACCGGCGAAGTAGGTGCGGGCCTCGCCCTCCACCACGTAACCGAGCGCGGGACAGCGGTGCGGTCCCACCGGGAGCCGGCGCCCGTCGTGCAGGGCCGGGACGGCCCGTACCGTCACGCCCTCGACGGACACCTCGTCCCCCGGCGCCAGCTCCGTGAGCCGCAGCCCCCGGTCGACGAGCCGGCGCAGGGCCGGTACGGCACGGGGCGCGCCTGACGGCACGATGAGACGGGTGCCCGGGGCGAGCCGGGCGAGCGAGGGGAGATGGAGGTGGTCGGCGTGCAGGTGCGAGACCAGCACGGCCTCGGCCCGCGCCGCCTCCGGTGGCGGGGGCGCGCCGCGACGGCGGCGCAGATGCGCGAGCCGGCGCGCGAAGAGCGGATCGGTCAGGAAGCGGACCCCGGAGTCCTCGACCGTGCACGTGGCATGACCCCACCAGGTGACCTCCACCGCCACGCCACCTCTCTTCCTCCGCCGCCGTCTCCCGCCCACGGATCTCGACTCTCGACTCTCGACGCCCGACGCTCGACTCTCGACCATAACGCGGAGGCCGCCCGGAACGAGGGGAAACGTCCGTGGCCGGTCTTCGCCGGAGCGCCGCACTTGGTATACCGAAACCCTCCTCGGGCGCCGTGCGACGCAGTAGGGTCGCCCCATGGACGACGTTCGGGTGGCGGCGATCGCCAGCCTCACCCCGCTCGAAGAGCTCGACGAAGACCCCTTCCTGGTCGACACCCGCAGCCAGCACGCCATGTGCGTCCGCTGGGCCGGCGACAAGGGTTATGTGGTGACGCGGCAGCTTTCCTGCTATGGCATCAGGCCCGACCACCAGGCGCTGTGGGCGGACGTCGAGGAAGGCGCCGTCGACCTCTTCGTGGCCCCGAACGAACGCGTCCTCGCCCGCGCGTTGACCGACGTCCGCGCGTTCTTCGCCGAGTGCGAGCGGCGCGGGGTGCGGCTCGAGACGGCGGGCCTCGACGAACCGGCGTACGACGCTTCGATGAAGGCCGGCGTGCACCGCAGGCTCTCCATGCCCACCGCGGGATACGACGGCTCCTGAGCCCGCGTCGGCACCCGCGCCGACAGCACCTGCCCGTAGCGCGCGCCGGCAGCATGCGCCGGCAGCGCACGCCGAAACAGCATGCGCCGGCAGCGCGCACCGAAACAGCACGCGCCGACTGCGCCCGTCGCACACCTGTCGCCCCGCCCCGCCGGGTGCCCGTTGTGCCACGCTGGGGGCAGGAATCGGGTGAAAGGCGAACGAGGCGTGGGTGAAGGGCGAGGACGGATCCCCGCCCGCTGGCGGAGCGCGGGCCGCGCCCTGCTGCGGGTGATCACGGTGTGGGCGGTCTCCACCCTCACCCTGCTCGCCCTGGCCGGTCTCCTCCCCGACTTCCAGCTCCAGTCGCCCGACGGCGACAGCGTCACCCGGACCGCGCTCACCGCCGCCTGGGGCGCGGGCGCCTTCGGTCTGCTCGGGGCCCTGGTGTGGCCCCTCATCGTGCGGGCCCTGCTCCTCGTACCGGCGCTCGTCCTCGGCCTGTTGGTCTTCTTCCTCAACGGCTCGCTGCTGCTCGTCGCGCTCTGGCTGATCCCCGACGGGCGCGGCGCCGCCGACCCCGAGACCGCCGTCGTGGTCGCCGCCGTGATGTCGGCGGTCGCCTCGGCCACCTCCACCGCGCTCGCCGTCCACGACGACGACGCCTACCGGCGCCGCCTCTACCGGCTGACCGACCGCACCCGCCGCCGGACCGCCCACGGCGGTGCCGAACCCGTACCCGGCACCGTCTTCCTGCAACTCGACGGCGTCGGCCACCGGGTGCTGTGCGACGCCGTCGCCGCCGGCCGGATGCCCACCGTCGCCGACTGGCTCGCCACCACCCACGCGCTCACCTCCTGGCGCACCGACTGGTCCAGCCAGACCGGTGCCAGCCAGCTCGGCATCCTGCACGGCTCCAACGAGGACGTGCCCGCCTTCCGCTGGTACGAGAAGGACACCGGCCGGCTCATGGTGTCCAACCGGCCGGCGAGCGCCGTGGAACTCCAGCGCCGCGCCGTCGCACGCACCGGCGACGGCGGGCTGCTCACCCTCGACGGGGCCTCCCGCGGCAACCTGTTCAGCGGCGGCGCGGACCAGCTCGCGCTGGTCCTGTCGATGGCCGCGCGCCGAGGGCGGCGCAACCGCTCGCGCTCGGGATACTTCGCGTACTTCTCCGACCCCGCCAACGCCGTCCGCACCGCGGGCTCCTTCGTCGCCGAGGTCCTGCGCGAGATCGTCCAGTCGACGCGGGCCCGGCTCCGCCGCGACACCCCGAGGGTCTCGCGCGGCGGCCTCTATCCCTTCGTACGGGCCTTCGCCACGGTCGTCGAGCGGGACGTGGTGGTCGCCGCCGTCATGGGCGACATGCTGGCGGGGCGGACCGCCGTCTACGCCGACCTCGTCGCCTACGACGAGGTCGCCCACCACTCCGGGCCGCAGGGCCCGGACACCGACCAGGTCCTCGAACGGCTCGACCGGGCGATCGCCCTGATCGCCGAGGTCGCCGAGCACGCGCCCCGCCCGTACCGGATCGTGCTGCTCTCCGACCACGGGCAGAGCCCGGGGGAGACCTTCGCGTCCGCGTACGGGCTCACCCTGCGCGAACTGGTCCGCGTCGGCTGCGGCCTGCCCGTGCCCCGCCGGGTGGGGCGCACCCCCTGGGGGCATCCCCGGACGGAGCCCGGGGGAGCGGCCTCGGAGGCTAGAGACGCCGCCCGCGACGCGCTGCGCAGCGTGCTGCACCGGCCCGTCGACGACCAGGGGAAGGACGAGGCGGAGGCCGAAGCCGAGGCGGCGGCCGTGGCCGCGGCCCGCGCTCCCGAGCCGATCGTGCTCGCCTCCGGCAACCTCGGGCTCGTCTCCTTCCCCGGCGTCCCGCACCGGATGACCCGCGAGGAGATCGACCGGCTCCACCCGGCGCTGCTGCGCACCCTCGCCCACCACCCAGGGATCGGCTTCCTGCTCGTCGCGAGCGAGGAGCACGGCTCGGTGGTGCTCGCCCGGGACGGCGTGGAGGTGCCGGTCACCGCACTCACCGAGGGTCCCGAAGCCGCCGAAGGGTACGGGGGCGCCGCCGACGGGCCGCTCGCCGTCTTCGGGCCGGGAGCGGCCGAGGCGGTGCGGCGCACCGACGGCTTCCCGCATGTCGCCGACATCATGGTCAACTCGATGTACGACCCGGAGACCGGCACGGTCCACGCCTTCGAGGAGCAGATCGGCTCGCACGGCGGCCTGGGCGGCGAGCAGGGACGCGCCTTCCTGATGTGGCCGCGCGAGCTGTCGGCGCCGCCCGAGGACCTGGTGGGCGCCGAGCAGGTGCACCAGGTGCTGCGCGGCTGGCTGAGGGAGGGGCACGGCCCCCAGGTGCCCCTGGAGATTTCCCCGCCGAACGGCCGTACGGAAGCACTTCTTCCGGTTGACGGGCCCGCCCTGCCGGACAAAAACGGGTGATTTGGCGCCCCGTCTCACCTACCGGACCATGGGTGCGTTTGTACGACGAGAGGCGCACCACCCCCCATGAGCACGGCCCCCACCAGCCCCGCCCCCACCGGCACCGGTTCCGCCCCCGCCCTCACGCCCGCAGAGGGGCAGCCCAGCCGCCACGCCCGGCGGTTCGGACTCCCCGTAGCCACCGCGCTCGTCATGGGCAACATCATCGGCGGCGGCATCTTCCTCCTCCCCGCCTCCGTCGCCCCCTTCGGCACCATCAGCCTCGTCGCCTTCGGCATCCTCACCCTCGGCGCGATCGCCCTGGCCCTCGTCTTCGGCCGGCTCGCCCACCGCCTCCCGCAGACCGGCGGCCCCTACGTCTACGCCCGCGCCGCCTTCGGCGACTTCGCCGGCTTCCTCGCCGCGTGGTCGTACTGGATCACCGCCTGGGTCTCCAACGCGGCCCTCGCCGTCGCCGCCGTCGGCTACCTCGACGTCCTCGTCCCCCTCCACGACTCCAAGGCCGCCACCATCGGCGCCGCCCTGCTGATCCAGTGGCTGCCCGCGCTCGCCAACCTGGCCGGCACCCGTTACGTCGGCGCCGTGCAGATCGTCGCCACCGTCCTGAAGTTCGTCCCGCTGCTCCTGGTCGCCATCGGCGGGTTCTTCTTCTTCGACAGCGCCAACCTCGGCCCCTTCCAGGCCACCGACGGCAGCGCGCTCGGCGCGGTCTCCGCCTCCGCCGCGATCCTGCTCTTCAGCTACCTCGGCGTCGAGTCCGCCGCCGTCAGCGCCGGCGAGGTCCGCGACCCGCGCCGCAACGTCGGCCGTGCCACCGTCCTCGGCACCCTCGGCGCCGCCGCGCTCTACCTGCTCGGCACCCTCTCCGTCTTCGGTACCGTCGCCCACGACAAGCTCGTCACCTCCACCGCGCCCTTCTCCGACGCCGTGAACGTCATGTTCGGCGGCTCCTGGGGCGGCGCGGCCGTCGCCTGCATGGCGCTGGTCTCCATGGTCGGCGCGCTCAACGGCTGGACCCTGCTCAGCGCCCAGGCGCCGTACGCCGCCGCCCGCGACGGACTGTTCCCGAAGGTCTTCACCGTCAAGCGGCGCGGTGTGCCCACCGTCGGCGTCCTCGCCACCGTCGTACTCGCCTCGCTCCTGACGGTCTACAACTACACGGCCGGCACCCAGGGCGTCTTCGAGATCCTCGTGCTGATCACCACCTTCACCGCCACCGTGCCCTACCTGCTCTCCACGGCCGCGCAGATCTACTTCCTGCTCTCGGGCCAGTCCGAGAAGGTCTCCCGCGCCCGCCTCGTCCGCGACGGCGTCCTCGCCCTCGCCGCCTTCGGCTTCTCCCTCTGGCTCGTCGCCGGCTCCGGCTACGCGGCCGTCTACCAGGGCGTGCTGTTCCTCTTCGTGGGTGTGCTGGTGTACGCGGCGATGGCGGCCCGCAGGGTGCGCGGGGCGGCGACCGCCGGCTGAGGTCGTCCGGACGTGCGTCCGATGCCCTCGATGCCCTCCGGTGCGGTGAAAAGCGGGCCGGGAGCGTAGGCCGCCCGGGCGGATCTTCCGGCCAGGACGGCAGACGGGTGTCCGCGGCGGGCAGTACGGATCTCCATGAGACCCCTCGCCCGGTTCCCGCTCGCGGTGCTGCTCGTGCTGGCCGCGCTGCTCGGCGTGGGATCCGGAGCGGGTGCCGGGATCGCCGAGGGCGAGTCCCGGATCGTCTCCACGGCGGCCGAGCCGGGCGCGGAGACCCAGGAGACCGCCGAGACCGAGGCGACTGCGCCCGCCCGCGCGGTCCGGCGGCCCGCCGTGCCCCGCGTCCCATGGCGCCCGGCGCCCGACCGCCGCCCCGTCCTCGTGTCCGTACCGCCCGAGCGCGGCGACGCTCCCCGGTCGGCGGTGATGCGGTGCTGAGAGGTCCGACCTCTCCCGCACCCTTCACCCCCCACCGACGCAAGGAGCTCCACCATGCCCGTCGACCCCTTCGCCGTGCTCAACGCCCTGCTGCGCGCCGAGGCGTCCCGCCAGAACCACCGCGGTGAACGCCCCGAACCGGAACGGACGGCGGAACCGCCCGCCGCCCGCACGACCGCACCGGTCCGGTCCGCCGAACCGGAGGGCCGGGCGGACTGACCGGCCGGAGTCGCAGGGATCCGCCGGAGTCTGCGGCGGATCCCGGATCCAAAATATTGGATCCGAAATGCCGGATCCGAAGCCCCGATGCCTCATAGTCGGATCCGAAATATTGGATCCAAAATATGGGATCCCTTGATCGGATCCAGGATCCGATCAGGCCGCCGGCACCGGCTGAAGCTCCCGCTCCGCCCGGCCGTGCAGGCCCACCAGCGCCGTCACAGTGAGCGCGAGGGCGGCCAGGGAGAGCAGCGCCGGGACCAGCGTCACCACAGGCCCCGCCACCAGGCAGCAGACACTCCCGACGAGGAGGGCCACCGGTCGGGGTCCGGAGGACCGCAGCACGATCGCCGCGGTGCCCAGCAGGAAGACGCCCACCCCGCCCGTCAGCGACCAGGCCACCGTCCCGTGCAAGGGCTCGGCCAGGCCGTAGTGGCCCGTGTCGGCGACCTGGGTGAGGACCTTCTTCATGCCGAGCGCGCACAGCACCACGCCCGCCACCAGCGGCAGGTGCAGGAAGGTGTACACGTCCCGGGCGAAGCGCGTGCGGTCGTCGCCGTCCTGCGCCGCGAGCCGGTGTTCGGCGATCTCGCCGATCCGGCGGAAGTACAGCGCCCACAGCCCGGCCGCGAGCAGCAGCCCCGCCGCGCACGCCCCGATGACCGTGACCGTCAGCGGGAAGCCGGACACGCCCACGCCCATCGCCAGGAACGACTCGCCGAGGGCGATCATCAGGATCAGCCCGTGGCGTTCGGCGAAGTGGCCGGGGGAGTTGACCCGCCAGCCGGACGAGCCGGTGACGTAGATGCCGCCGTAGTCGATCGCCACCGCCCCCAGCCACAGCAGCAGCCGCACGTTCCCGTCGTACGCGCACCCCACGAGGAGCAGCACAAGCGGCGGGAGCACCGAGGCCAGCGCGGTGCGCCGCAGCGTGGCGCGCAGCGCCGCGTCACCCCGGCCGGAGAGCCAGTACGAGACGAGATGCAGCACCCGCACCGCGCCGTAACAGACGACGAACACCAGTGCCGCCGGCAGCCCGCCCGGCGCGTCCGCGAAGACCTCGGGCACGTCGAGCGAGACCACGAACACCACCGTCATCACGGTCACGAACACCGCGAACAACGCGCCCGAGTCCGCCCGCACGACATTGCCCAGCCAGGCGAAGGCGCACCAGCACCACCACAACAGCGCCAGCACCGCCATCGCCCCGACCACCCGCACCGGCGAGGGAGCGGCCGCCATCAAGGCCGTGACCTGCGTGATCGCATACACGAAGACCAGGTCGAAGAAGAGCTCCGCCGGCGTGACCTTGTGGTCGTCCCCGGTCGCGACCAGCCGCGACCGCTCCTTGCGCCTCACGGCACACCCCCTGTACGAGCGGGCCGGCGTCCCCCGGCCGTCCAGCCGCGAAGAATACCCAGCCACCGCCCCCACCCCCGGGCCGCCCCGGGCCCGCACCACCTCCCGCATTACCTCCCGCGTAATCGACCCGCTCCGCCCGCCCCGGCATGCTCGTGGTCACCGGGGTCCGGGCGGCGCACTCCGCCCGGGCGCCGGGTTCCCGAACGTCAGTTACGCCTCACTGGAGGGTGATCCGCCATGTCCCAGACCCTGCTCGCCGGTCTCTCCCGCACCACCCAGCCGCGGTCCATGGTGCGCCGGTTCCTCGCCCTCGACGCCGTCGTCACGGGCGGCAACGGGCTCGCCTACCTCGTCGCCTCCGGGCCGATCGGCGCGTTCCTCGGCGTCGACCGCGGCCTGCTGATCGAACTCGGCGTCTTCCTCACCGTGTTCGCCGCCGGCGTGGCCTGGCTGGCCAGCCGCCCGCAGCCGCCCGCCCTCGGTGTGAAGGCCGTCGTGGAGATCAACCTGCTGTGGGCGGCGCTCAGTGTCGTCGCGCTCGCCGCCTGGCTGGAGCCCACCACCGCGGGCGCGGTGTGGACCCTGATGCAGGCCGGCTCCGTCGCCGGCTTCGCCCTGCTCCAGTGGACCGCCCTGCGCGCCGCTACCCGTTGAGGGTGCGCTCCTTCACCGTCTGCAGATACGCGACCGTCGCCGGGTCGGCCGGGAGGAACGTCTCGATGGCCAGCTCGGCGACCGTCACGTCCATCGGCGTGTTGAAGGTGGAGATCGACGACACGAACGACAGCACCTGCCCGTCGTGCTCGATCCGCATCGGCAGCGCGAAGTACGGGTACGGCTCCGGATCCTCCCGGTCCTCCGGATCGGCCGCCGCCCCCTCCGGCAGCGGATAGGCCGCCACCTCCTCGTACAGGGCGCGCAGTGACTCCGACCGGGCCAGCCCGATCTGGCGCTCCATCTGGGCCAGCAGATGCCCCCGCCACTCCCGCAGATTGCGGATCCGCGGCGCAAGCCCCTCCGGGTGCAGCGTGATCCGCATCGCGTTCAGCGGCGGCGTCAGCAGGTGCTCCGGCAGCCCCGCCATCAGCATCCCGATGCCCTGGTTGGCCGCCACCACCGTGTAGGAGCCGTCGACCACGAGCGCGGGATAGGGCTCGTATCCCTGCAGCAGCCGCTCGATCCCCTCGCGCAGCGTCTCCAGCTCCGGCGCGTCGAGCGGCGACTCGGTGAAGCGCGGGGCGTAACCGGCCGCCAGGAGCAGGGCGTTGCGATCCCGCACCGGTACGTCCAGGTGCTCGGCCAGCCTGAGGATCATCTCCTCGCTGGGGCGCGAGCGGCCGGTCTCGATGAAGGAGATGTGCCGGGCGGACGACTCCGCCCGCAGCGCCAGTTCCAACTGGCTCAGCCGCCGCTGCTCGCGCCAGCCGCGCAGCAGCGGACCCACACCCGTGTCGGTCACGACAGTTGTCATGGCCAGACGGTATCCCAGAGGAGGACCCGGGTAGCTTTCCCCGGGACCGCGCCGTCATCACGCACCACCTTCACCAGCCGTACGACCGGAGGGAGCACCACGTGCCCACACAGCCCCTGTCGCAGAAGGAGATCGAGGACCGCCTGCGAGAGCTGCCGGGCTGGTCCGTCGAGGGCGACCGGCTCACCCGCGGCTATCGCCTCCCCGACCACTTCGCCGCGACCGCGCTCGTCGTCCACGTCGCCCAGATCCAGCAGGAGCTCGACCACCACAGCGATCTGACGCTCGGTTACAACACCGTCGCTCTGGCGGTGAACACCCACTCGGCCGGCGGGGCCGTCACCGAGAAGGACTTCGAACTGGCCGAGCGCGTCGAGGCCGTGGCACCCGGCCACGGCGCGAGCTGAACCGGCCGCCGCCCCGATAGGCCCCCGACGTACGATCTCGCCCATGGGGGAGACGATTCTCGACTACGAGGCCGAGGCCGCGCGTTACGACGAGACCCGTGGCGGCGTGCCGCGCGCCGAGGCCGCGGCCGACGCCCTGCTGCGGCTGCTGCCGCCCGGCACCCGCACCGTGCTCGACCTCGCCTGCGGCACCGGCCTCGTCACCGAACGCCTCGCCCGGACCGGCCTCGCCGTCTACGGAGCCGACGCCGCCCATGCGATGCTGCGCACCGCCGTCGGCCGCGTCCCGGGCCGCGTCGTGCGCGCCGACGCCCGCCGGCTCCCGCTGCCGGACGGCTCGGTCGACGCCGTCACCGCCGTCTGGCTGCTGCACCTCGTGCCCTTCGCCGACGAGATCGTCGCCGAGGCGGCCCGGGTGCTGCGGCCCGGCGGCGTGTTCGTCACCACTGTCGACAAGGACGCCGCCCACGACGTCGGCAGCGACATCGACGCGCTGCTCCGCCCGCACCGCGCGCCCGGGGCCGGCTCCGACCGCGCCGACCGCGTCACCGCGTACGCCGCCGCCCACGGACTGAGCCCGGCGCCCGGCGCCACCTTCACCGGACACGGGCAGGGCACCACCCCGCGCCGCACGGCCGAGAAGCTGCGCGGCGGCTACTACGCCTCCTGGTTCCGCGGCATGGCCGCCGACGTCGACGCCCTGTGCGCCGCCCTCGCCGCCCTGCCGGACCAGGACCGCCCCCGCGCCGACCCTGCCTACCCGCTGGCCCGCTACGTCAGGCGCGGCTGAACTCCATCACCCAGTTCGTCACCCACGCCTCCGTGCCGGCCGGCGCGAAGGACTGCTCCCAGCGGGCCGCGTCGGCCGTGATGCCGGACCAGCGGAACCGCACCCGCACCGGTCGCCCCGCCGAGACGTCGTCACCGAAGAACTCACCCGTGCCGTCCGCGCCGAACCGGCCCCGCACCGCCGGCTCCAGCCTGCCGGTCCGGCTCGCCGACCAGTTCAGCGTCCACTCGCCGGTCTCCGGCTCGTACAGCCGCAGCGTCAGACCGCTGAAGCCCTTCGAGGGGAACACGATCTCGTCGACGTGCGCCCGGCCGTCCCAGAACAGCCGGCCCGTCGTGTGCCCGTCGAACACGTCCCAGCCGCTGTCCGGGTCGAGCGGTTCCGCCAGCCGGCGGTTGCGGACGGTGAACCGGCCGTCGAGGAAGCCGAAGCCGAAGCCGGAGCTGGGGCCGGAGCCGGAGCCGGAGTCGGAGCCGGGGGCGGAGTCGGGCCCGCCCCCCGACCCGGGCCCCGGGCCGAGGTCGGAACACGACCCGGAGCCGGGCCCCGAGCCGGCGCCGTCGCCGCTCATGCCCGCACCTCCGTCGTGCCGGAACGCAGCGCGTCCCGGACGTAGCCGGCGAGGTCCGGGGTCTCGGGCGCGAGCACGTGCCGCGCCCAGGCCGCGCGCTCGTGGCCGAGCGGGGCCAGCTCCCACACGCACCCGATCCAGTTCCGCGCGCCCGGCGCGGTCCGTACGAAGTGCGTCGGGTCCAGATCCGGGCAGTCGAGGGCCGGCTGCCCCGCCGCCGCGCCGGAGAAGTGCAGCACGTTGTCCCACACCCAGCTATAGACGTTCAGATACGCGCCGGTGTCACCGCCCCGGTGCAGCACGGCGAAGCTCGCCGCCGGGGTGCCGTCCGGCTCCGGGAGGAGCTCGGGCAGCAGCGCGTACGCCGCCTTCTCCACCTCCGGTGCGATGCCGGCCGGGTCGGCGGTGACGTGGTAGCGCTTGACGTGCCGGCCGCCGACGACGACCGGCTCCTGTACGAGGAGGTACTTCTCTGCGAAAGCCATGGCTGGACTGTAGGAACGCTTCACTGACATCTTGTGTCAGTGAAGTCCAGCCGTCTTCTGACGATCCTGCTGCTCCTCCAGACCCGTGGCCGGATGACCGCCGCCCAGCTCGCCGAGGAGCTGGAGGTCTCCGTCCGCACCGTCTACCGGGACGTCGAAGCGCTGCACGCCGCCGGAGTGCCGCTCTACGGCGACGCCGGGCACCGCGGCGGCTACCGGCTGCTGGCCGGTCACCGCAACCGGCTCACCGGCCTGTACGCGCGCGAGGCCGAGGCCCTGGTGCTGGCCGGGCTCCCGGCCGCCGCCGACGAGCTCGGGCTCGGCGGGCACTTCGCCGACGCCCGGCTGAAACTGCGGGCCGCCCTGCCCGAACCGCTGCGCGAGCACGTCGACCGGCTCCGGGCCCGCTTCCACATCGACGCGCCCGGCTGGTACGCCCAGGACACCGGCGCGCCCTTCCTGCCGCAGGTCGCCGACGCCGTCCGCGCGGGCCGCGTGCTCGCCGTCCGCTACCGCCGCTGGAAGGAGCCGACCGACGTCGACCGGCGCCTGGAGCCGTACGGGCTGGTGCTCAAGGCGGGCCGCTGGTACCTGGTCGCCGGGCCCGGCCCCCGTACGTACCGGGTCGACCAGATCCTGGACCTCACCGTCACCGACGAGGAGGCCGTCGTGCCCGAGGGCTTCGACCTGGCCGCCCACTGGCGGGCGAGCCAGGAGGACTTCCACGCCCGGCTGCACCGGGGCGAGGCCGTCGTCCGGATCTCCCCGCGCGGCGCCACCCGGCTGACCGGCGCCGCCGCCCGCGCGCTCGCCGAGAACGGCACACCGGAACCCGACGGCTGGACCCGGGCCACCCTGCCCGTCGAAGGACCCGACCACGCCCACGACACCCTGCTCGCCCTCGGCACGGAGGTGGAGGTCCTCGCACCCGAGGACCTCCGCGAGCGGATCGCCGCCACCGTACGGACGCTGGCCGCGCGTTACGCCGGTGCCTGAACGGCCTTCGTCTGAACGCCCGTTGCTGGGGCGGGTGCCGGGGCCGGGGCCGTTGGTGCGGAGGCCGTTGGTGCGGAGGCCGTCGGGGCGAACGCCCGCGCCGCGTAGGCGGAAAAGTCGCGCGGCTCACGCCCGAGCACCCGCCGCACCCCGTCCGTCACCGGCGCGTTGTGCCCGTCGAGCAGCGCCGCGAACAGGCCGGCCAGCCAGGCCGCCTCCTCCTCCGGCACGCCGAACCCGGCCAGCATCCCGGCGAATTCGGCCTCACCCACGGGCACGTACACCACCTCACGGCCCGACGCGCGGGAGAGCTCCGCCGCCACCTCGGCGAAGGTCAGCGCCCGGGGCCCGGTCACCTCGTGGACCAGGCCCGCGTGCCCATCCCCGATCAGCGTCTCCACGACCACCTCCGCGAGGTGGTCCGCGTCGATGAACGGCTCCGCCGTGTTCCCCGCGGGAAAGGCGATCGTCCCGGCCGCGACGCCCTCGGCGAGCAGCCCCTCGTCGAAGTTCTGCGCGAAGAAGGAGGCCCGGACGACGGTGAGTTCGGACCCGGCGGCCCGGACCGGGCCGCGCAGCGCCTCCTCCGCGCGGACCGCCTCCGGCTCGCCCCGACCGGACAGCAGCGTGAGTCGCCGCAGCCCGTGCGCCGCCGCGAGCCCGCCGAAAGCCCGCAGTGCCTCCGGGGCGCCGGGAGCGGCGAGGTCGGGGTGGTAGTTCACGTACGCGGCGTCCGCGCCGTCCAGGGCCGGGCCCCAGGTGGCCGGGTCCTCCCAGTCGAAGCGGGTGCCGCCGGTGCGCGAACCCGCCCGCACCTCCATGCCGCGCTCGGAGAGACGCCGCGCCACCCGGCGCCCGGTCTTGCCGGTGGCGCCCGTGACCAGCACCGTCCACGAGTCGTTCGTGTCGTTCGTGTCGTTCTCGTTGTTCCTGCTGTTCGTGCTGTGCCTGGCGTTCCTGTTCGTCGTCATGGCTCAAGGCTCGTGGCGGGGGCGCCCGTTGCCCATGCTCCACCGGCTCACCCGCATACGCGTCCGTCTACGCTGCCGCCATGGACGCACTCGCCGGTCTCCTTGACGGGCCCCGCGCCAAGGGCGCCTTCGTCCTGCGCATGGTCATGGACCCACCCTGGTCCGTACGCATCGCGGACCGGGCGCCGCTGTGCCTGATGTGCGTCACCGACGGCGAGGCATGGATCGTGCCGGGCACCGGAGCGGCCGTCCTGCTGCGGCCCGGTGACCTCGCCATCGCCCGCGGCCCGGAGCCGTACACCGTCGCCCACACCGCCGACGCCCCGCCCACCGCCGTCATCGGCCCCGGCGGCCACTGCACCACCCTGAGCGGCGAACCGCTCGCCGAGTCGATGAGCCTGGGCGTACGGACCTGGGGCAACGCCCCCGACGGCGCCACCACCGTCCTCGTCGGCACCTACCAGTTGGCCGGTGAGGTCAGCCGGCGGCTGCTGGACGCGCTGCCCGGCCTGCTCCACCTGCCGGCGGACGTGTGGCGGTGTCCGCTGATGCCCTTCCTCGCGGAGGAGATCTCCCGGGACGAACCGGGCCAGAGCGTCGTCCTCGACCGGGTCCTCGACCTGCTGCTCATCGCCGCCGTCCGCGCCTGGTTCGCCCGGCCCGGGGCCGCCGCGCCCGCCTGGTACCGGGCGATGGGCGACCCCGTGGTCGGCCGGGCCCTGCGGCTCATGGAGGACGAACCGGCCCGGCCGTGGACGGTCGCCTCCCTCGCCGACGAGGCCGGCGTCTCGCGGGCGGCACTGGCCCGCCGCTTCACCGACCTGGTGGGGGAGCCCCCGATGGCGTACCTCACCGGACGGCGTCTCGCCCACGCCGCCGATCTGCTGCGGCAGTCGGACGCGACCGTGGAGTCCGTCGCCCGCCGGGTCGGCTACAGCAGTGCCTTCGCGCTGAGCGCCGCCTTCAAGCGGGTCCGCGGGATCAGCCCGCAGGAGTACCGCGGCCGCGGGTGACCCGTTCGGCCGACACACCTCAGGGCAGCGCTTGCCGGACCGGCAAGTTTTCTCGCGTACGCGGCAGGGGCGTCGCACGCTGTCCCCATGAGCACAAACGAGCACACCTCCCAGGGGCACGCCCACGACCGCCAGGCGCACCACGGCGGCCACGGACCCGGCACGGGCCACGGACCCGGCAAGAGCCATGGATCGGGCACAGGGCATGGGCACGCCCCGGGGCATGGGCACGGCCACGGGCACGGCCACGACGGATCCGACCTCGACTGGGCCGCGATGGCCTCGCTGCTCACCCAGCAGGCGGAGACCCAGAGCCCGCTCTACGCGGAGGCCGCCGCCTGGCTCGCCTCGCTCGCCCCCGCGGCCTCGGTCCGCCGAATCCTGGACTTCGGCAGCGGGCCCGGGGTCGTCACCGTCCTGCTCGCCGAGGCGTTCCCCGAGGCGGAGGTCGTCGCCGTCGACGCGACCCCCGAACTCCTCGCGCTCGCCCGCGAGCGGGCCGACGCCCGGGGCGTCGGCGACCGGGTGAGCACCCTGCGCGCCGAACTGCCCGAGGACTTCGGCGCCCTGGGCACCGCCGACCTCATCTGGGCCAGCAACTCGCTGCACCACATCGGCGACCAGCGGGCCGCCCTCGCCGCCTTCGCGGACGTGCTGAACCCGGGCGGCCTCATCGCCCTCGCCGAGGGCGGGCTGCCCTCCCGCCATCTGCCGTGGAACCAGGGCGTCGGCCGTCCCGGCCTGGAGGCGCGGCTCGACGCGGCCAACGCCGACTGGTTCGGCGAGATGCGGGCCGGGCTGCCCGACACCAAGGAGGAGATCGACGACTGGGGCGCCCTCCTCGCCGACGCCGGGCTGACCCCGAGCGGCACCCGCAGCTTCCTCTGCGACGTCCCCGCCCCGCTGCCGGCCGCCGTGCGCGAACAGGTCGTCGCCCACTACACGCGGCTGCGGGAAGGGCTGGCCGAGCGCATCGCCGACGACGACCGCGCCGCCGTCGACCGGCTGCTCGACCCGGCGGAGCCGCTCTCCCTGCACGCCCGCCCGGACGTCTTCCTGCTCACCGCCCGCACCGTCCACACGGGCCGCAAGGCGAAGTGAGCCGCAGGCCGGTCCCGGTCGGTCCCGGTCGGTCCCGGTCGGGTGCCGGTCGGTCCCGGTCGGGTGCCGGCTCAGGCGCCGGCGTTGAACCCGGCCGGGTCCGGGCCGAGCCGGCGGCCCTCGTCGAGCGCGGCGACGGCCGCCAGGTCCTCGGCGTCCAGCTCGAAGTCGAAGACGTCGATGTTCTCCCGGATACGGGACGGCGTCACCGACTTCGGGATCACCACGTTCCCGATCTGGAGGTGCCAGCGCAGCACCACCTGGGCCGGAGTACGGTCGTGCTTCCGCGCGATGGCGACGATCGCCGGGACCTCCAGGAGGCCCTTGCCCTGGCCGAGCGGCGACCACGCCTCCGTGGCGATGCCGAGACGGGCGTGCGCCTCGCGGGAGGCGGACTGCTGGAGCTGCGGGTGCAGCTCGATCTGGTTCACGGCCGGCACCACGGAGGTCTCGCCGATCAGCCGCTCCAGGTGCTCCGGCAGGAAGTTGGAGACGCCGATGGCCCGGGCCCGGCCGTCGGCGAGGATCTTCTCGAAGGCGCGGTAGGTGTCGACGTACGCGTCCTTCGCCGGCACCGGCCAGTGGATCAGGTACAGGTCGACGAAGTCCAGGCCCAGCCTGGACAGGGAGGCGTCGAAGGCGCGCAGCGTCGAGTCGTAGCCCTGCTCGCTGTTCCACAGCTTGGTCGTGACGAAGAGCTCCTCGCGGGGGAGCCCCGAGGCGGCGAGGGCCTTGCCCGTGCCCGTCTCGTTCTCGTAGATGGCGGCCGTGTCGATGGAGCGGTAGCCGGCCTCCAGGGCCGTCGTCACGGCCTGCTCGGCCTCGTCGTCCGGCACCTGCCAGACGCCGAAGCCGAGCTGCGGCATCCGTACGTCGTTGTTCAGGGTGAGGAAGGGCACCTTGCTGTCCGTGCTCACGAGGGGTCGTTCCTATCGTCGTCGCGGTTCACTCCACCCAGCCTCAACGATCACGACCCCGATCGCATTCCGCCGGGCCGGAGAAATTGCCACGGGAGCCGGAGCGGGAGCGGGGACCGGGGACCGGGGTTGCGGTGTGTGGGCACGGCCGAGGCCGGAGCCAGAGCAGGGCCCGCCCCCCGGCCCGCCCCTCAGCGGTACAGCGCCTCGACCTCCGCCGCGTACGCCTGCTCGATCGCCTTCCGCTTCAGCTTCAGGGACGGGGTGAGGAGCCCGTGCTCCTCGCTGAACGGGTGCGCCAGAATCCGGAAGGTGCGGATCGACTCGGCCTGCGACACCAGCGTGTTGGCCGCCACGACCGCCCGCCGGATCTCCGTCTCCAGAGCCGGGTCGTGCACCAGCTCCGCCGGCGGCAGCGGCGGCCGGTGCTGCATCGCCAGCCAGTGCTCCACCGCCTCCTGGTCCAGCGTCACCAGCGCCGCCACATACGGACGGTCGTTGCCCACCACGATGCACTGCGCCACCAGCGGATGCGCCCGCACCCGCTCCTCCAGACCCGCCGGCGACACGCTCTTGCCGCTCGCGGTCACCAGGATCTCCTTCTTGCGCCCGGTGATCGTCAGATAGCCGTCCTCGTCGAGCGCGCCCAGGTCACCCGTCGCCAGCCAGCCGTCGTTGAGCACCGCGCCGGTCGCCTGCGGATTGTTGAGATACCCGGAGAAGATGTGGCCGCCGTGCAGCCACACCTCGCCGTCCTCCGCGATGTGCACCGTCGTCCCCGGCACCGGCTGCCCGACCGTCCCGTACTTGGTGCGCTCCGGCGGGTTCGCCGTCGCCGCCGCCGAGGACTCCGTCAGGCCGTACCCCTCGAAGATCGTGACGCCCGCGCCCTCGAAGAAGAGGCCCAGCCGCCGGTCCATGCCCGAGCCGCCCGACATCGCGTGCCGCACCCGGCCGCCGAGCGCCTCCCGGACCTTCCCGTACACCGTCTTCTCGAAGAACTGGTGCTGCATCCGCAACGCCGCCGACGGCCCGGGACCGAGGCCGAAGGCCCTGTGCTCCAGGGCCTCCGCGTACTTCACCGCCACGTCCACGGCCTTGTCGAACGCGCCCCGCTTCCCCTCCGCCTCGGCCCTGCGGCGGGCCGCGTGGAAGACCTTCTCGAAGACGTACGGCACCGCGAGGACGAAACTCGGCCGGAACGCCCGCAGGTCCGGCAGCAGCTCGGAGGCCGCGAGGACCGGCTGGTGGCCCAGCTTCACCCCGCCCCGGATCGCCGCCACCTCCACCATCCGCCCGAAGACGTGCGCGAGCGGCAGGAAGAGGAGGGTGGACGCCTCGTCGCCGGGCCGGGAGTGGAAGACCGGCTCCCAGCGGCCGATCAGCATGTCCGTCTCGAACATGAAGTTGGAATGGGTGATCACACAGCCCTTGGGCCGGCCCGTCGTGCCGGAGGTGTAGATCACCGTCGCCACCGACTCGGGGGTCACGGCCTTCCGGTGCCGGTGCACCACGTCCTCGTCGATGTCCGCGCCCGCCGCCATCAGCTCCGCGACCGCGCCCTCGCCGGCGTCCAGTTGCCACAGGCGCTGCAGCCGGGGCAGCCGGTCGATCACCGAACCGATCGTCATCGCGTGGTCCTCGTGCTCCACCACGCACGCCGTGACCTCGGCGTCGTGCAGCATCCAGTAGACCTGTTCGGTGGAGGAGGTGGGGTACACCGGGACCGGCTGCGCGCCGAGCGTCCACAGCGCGAAGTCGAAGAGCGTCCACTCGTAGCGGGTACGCGCCATGATCGCGACCCGGTCGCCGAACCGCACGCCCTGCGCGATCAGCCCCTTCGCCAGCGCCAGGACCTCGTCCCGGAACTCCGCGGCCGTCACGTCCCGCCACCGGCCCGCCGCGTCCTTGCGGCCGAGCGCGACCCGGTCCGGCTGCCGCTCCGCGTGGTCGAACACGGCGTCCGCCAGACCGCCGACCTGAGGCGCCGCCTCGACGGGCGGCACGGTGAACTCGCGCACTGACCTGCTCCCTCCCCCGTTCGGCGTCGCGCTCCGCACGGCGCCGGTGAACCTACCCCAGACCGCAGCGCGGCGGGAGAACCTTCACCAAGCCGCGACAATGCACGTATCCACAGGTCAGCAAGGGAAAACGGGCAAGTGAACGGTTCGCGGGGTTCGCCGCCGGACCGCCGCGGTACGGGGGCGGCCGGAATCTCCACGGAATCTGTGCAGAGCGCTCACCCGGGCCGGTGGGGGCACCCGGGCGGGTGAGGTCATCCGGGCCGGTGGGGCATCCGGGCCGGTGGGGCATCCGGGCGGGTGGGGCATCCGGGCGGGTGGGGGCACCCGGGCCGGTGGGGTTGTCCGGGCCGATGGGCGGCGGGGTGCGGGGCGGGCGCGCGGCGCCCGCGCATCCGGTGCGCCGTCAGCGCGGGCGGTGGAGGCGGTCGCCGCCCGCCAGGATCGCCGAGGCCAGCGCGTCCGCCGCGTCCTGCGTCGCCCCGCGCCGCCGCCCCTTGCGCAGGACGAAGTCCACGGCACCGAGCTCGGGGAGCCCCGCGCGGGCCGGGAGCTCGACGAGACCGGGCGGTACGAGACCACGGGTGTGCGCCATCACGCCGAGCCCCGCCCGCGCCGCCGCCACATTGGCGCTCAGGCTGGAACTCGTACAGGCGATCCGCCACGACCGCCCCTGCGCCTGGAGCGCCTCCAGGGCGCGGGCCCGCGTGATACCCGGCGGCGGATAGACGATCAGCGGCACCGGGCGGTCCGGGTCGAGCCGCAGCCGCGGCGCGCCGATCCACACCAGGACGTCCTGCCAGACCAGCTCGCCCTCGCTCGCGCCCTCGCTGTCGCTCTCGCCGCCGCCGCGCCGCTTGGCCAGTATCAGATCGAGCCGCCCCGCCTCCAGACGGGACTGGAGCGTGCCGGACAGCTCGACCGTCAGCTCCAGGTCGACCTCCGGATGCTCGCGCCGGAACGCCTCCAGAATCTCCGGCAGCCGGGTGGTGACGAAGTCCTCCGAGGCGCCGAAGCGCAGCCGGCCGCGCAGCCGCGTCCCGGTGAAGAAGGTCGCCGCCCGCTCGTGCGCCTCCAGGATCGTGCGGGCGAAGCCGAGCATCGCCTCGCCGTCCTCGGTCAGCTCCACTCCGTGGGTGTCGCGGACGAAGAGCGGCCGGCCGGTCGCCCCCTCCAGCCGCCGCACATGCTGGCTGACGGTCGACTGGCGCAGCCCGAGCCGCCGGGCGGCCTGGGTGAAGCTCAGGGTCTGGGCGACGGCGAGGAAGGTGCGTAGCTGCGTCGGCTCGTACACGCCTCCGACGCTACCGCCCGCCCTCGGCCGCTGTCATCGCGTTCCGTGATGACAGTCAGTGCGCTGTACGGGATTCCCGATCGCGGGGGCGTCCACCAGGATGGACGCCATGAGCTCCCGCACGTCCCGCGGCTCCCGCGGCCCCCTCCTGCCGTCCTGGCTGCCGATCGACCCGTACATCCTGGCGCTGGTCGGCACCGTCGGGCTCGCCGCGCTGCTGCCCGCCTCCGGGACGGCGGCGACGGTCGCGAACGGCGCCGCCACGGGAGCCGTCGCGCTGCTCTTCTTCCTCTACGGGGCGCGGCTCTCCACCCGCGAGGCGTGGGACGGGCTGAAGCACTGGCGGCTGCACACCACCGTCCTCGCCTGCACCTTCCTGGTCTTCCCGCTGCTCGGCCTGGCGGCCGCGGCGCTCGTACCGACCGTCCTCACCGCCGACCTGTACAGCGGATTCCTCTTCCTCTGTCTGGTTCCGTCCACCATCCAGTCCTCGATCGCCTTCACCTCGATGGCCCGGGGCAACGTGCCCGCCGCCATCTGCGCCGGCTCCTTCTCCTCCCTCGCCGGCATCCTCCTCACCCCGCTGCTCGCCGCCCTGCTCCTCGGCAGCGGCGCGGGCGGCTTCTCCGCGGACTCGCTGGTCAAGATCGTGGTCCAGCTCCTCGTGCCCTTCCTGGCGGGGCAGTTCCTGCGCCGCTGGATCGGCGGATTCGTCACTCGGCACAAGAAGGTGCTCGGTCGCGTCGACCGCGGCTCGATCCTGCTCGTCGTCTACACCGCCTTCAGCGCGGGCATGACCGGGGGCGTCTGGGAGCTGGTCACCCCGGCCAGGCTCGGACTGCTGCTCCTCGTGGAGGCGGTGCTGCTCGCCGCCATGCTGGCGCTGACCTGGTACGGGGCGCGATGGCTCGGGTTCGGGCGGGAGGACCGGATCGCCATCCAGTTCGCCGGCTCCAAGAAGAGCCTGGCGGCCGGTCTGCCGATGGCGAGCGTGCTCTTCGGCGCGCAGGCCGCGCTCGCGGTGCTGCCGCTGATGCTCTTCCACCAGATGCAGCTCATCGTCTGCGCCGTGATCGCCCGCCGCCGGGCCCGCGACCCCGAGACGGCGGGGGAGGCGGGGGCGGCGGGGGAGACCGTCGCGGCCGGCGCCGGGGCGGGGACCGGCGGCACTGACGGGAGCGCCGAGCCCGTGCCGGCGGCGGGGGCCGAAGGGCTGCGGGGGCGGTGAAGCAGGCGGGGCGCCGGGCCATGCCGGGGCGATGTCGCGCGGTAGGCCGCGCCCGGGCCGGTGGGGCGCGCTCGACGTGATGGACCGAGTCCGCGCGGGAGCGGTGCCTGGCGGAGCCGGTGTCTCCGTCCGGGGCGCCCGGGGCAGAGACTGATCGTGGGGAAGTCCAACGGTTTTGCTCGTCGCGACGTAGACTTCCGGCCATGGCCGCCCACACCCCGCCCGCCCCCCGCGCCCTCGCCGACCTGCCGAGCTGGCTCCTCGGTCGCGCGGCCACCCGGGGCCGCGGGCTCGTCGCCGCCGCCCTCGTCGGCGAGGGCATGCGGATGTGGCACCACGCCGTGCTCGCCGCCGTCGCCGAACGCGGGCCCGTCGCCCAGGCGGAACTCGGCCGCAGCCTCGCCATCGACCCCAAGGACATGGTCGGCGTCCTCAACGACCTCCAGACCGACGGCTACGTCAGCCGCGCCCCCGACCCCCACGACCGGCGCAAGAACGCCATCACCGCCACCCCCGACGGTCTGCGCCTCCTCGAGCGCTGCCGCCGCCTCGCGGACCGCGCCAACGAGGAGCTCCTCGCCCCCCTCGAACCCGCCGAACGCGACCGGTTCCTCGCGATGCTCCGCCGTATCGCCCTCGAACCCGCCGACGCCGTTGGCGGGATCACACCGCCGCCCGCCCCGCGGTGATCATCGGGGCCGATACGGTGCTCCCATGCCCGCACTCGATCCCGACCGCACCGCGCTCGTCCTCGTCGACCTGATGGAACGCATGGTCGCGCTGCCGCTCGCGCCCCGCCCCGGCACCGACGTCCTCGACGCGGCCGGCCGGCTCGCCGGCACCTTCCGCGCCGCTGGCGCGCCCGTCGTCCACATCCGGGTCGAACGACCGGGCGTCGACACCCAGCCGCCCGGCAGCGACCTCGTCGCCGAACTCGTCCACGACGGCGACGACGTCGTCGTCAAGCGCACGATCGGCGGCTTCCAGGACACCGGGCTGCACGCGCTCCTCAGCGGCCGTGGCGTGTCCACCCTCGTCTTCGGCGGCATCGCCACCAACCTCGGCGTCGAGTCCACCGCCCGCGCCGCCGCCGACCTCGGCTACGACCTCGTCTTCGCCGAGGACGCCATGACCGCCCTCACCGCCGACGAGCACCACGCCTCCGTCCGACTGGACTTCCCGCGCCTCGGCACCGTCGCCACCACCGGCGCGATCACCCTCGGCGGCGCCGCATGACCCGCGTGCCGATACGGTACGGGGCCCGCCCCTGCTCCCTCGTCGTCTGCCGCGGCTGCTGCTGCGGCGACGCCCGGAAGAACCCCGGCATGGACCACGCCGGCCAGCTCGCCCGCCTCAAGGAGGCCGCGGCGGCCTCCGGCGGCCGGCTCGTCGTCCGTACCAGCGACTGCCTCGGACCCTGCGCCCAGGCCAACGTGCTCGTGGTCCAGCCGTCCACCGAAGGGCGCCGCCGGGGCGGCCGGGCCGCCTGGATCGGCTGGAGCGCCGACCACGACTGCCTCGACGACGTCCTCGCCTGGACCGCGGCGGGCGGCCCCGGAATCGCCCCGCCCCCGGCCACGCTCGAACTCCAGATGATCGACCCGCCCCGTAACTGAGCCGCCCCGCAAGCTCCGGAAGGCCCCGCAAGCTCCGGAAGACACCCCGCCAGATACGCCAGATATGCCAGATACGGAAGACTCGGCCTAAGGCACCCGGTCCAGATCGATCCGGTGCTCACCCGCGTACACGTTCATGTCCTGTCCGCGCAGGAAACCGACCAGGGTGAGCCCGGACTCGACCGCCAGGTCCACCGCCAGCGACGACGGCGCCGACACCGCCGCGAGCACCGGAACGCCCGCCATCACCGCCTTCTGCGCCAGCTCGAACGAGGCCCGCCCGGACACCAGCAGCACCGCCCGCTCCAGCGGCAGCAGGCCCTCCCGCAGCGCCCGCCCCACGAGCTTGTCCACGGCGTTGTGCCGGCCCACGTCCTCCCGTACGTCGAGCAGCTCGCCCTCCTCCGAGAAGAGCGCCGCCGCGTGCAGGCCGCCGGTCCGGTCGAAGACCCGCTGCGCCGCCCGCAGCCGGTCCGGCAGCTCCGCGAGGAGGGCGGGCGCGAGGCGCAGCGGGGGAGTGTCGGCGATCGCGAAGCGGGCCGTGGTGCGGACCGCGTCCAGGCTCGCCTTGCCGCACAGACCGCAGGACGAGGTGGTGTAGACGTTGCGCTCCAGCGTGATGTCGGGGACCGCCACCCCGGGCGCCAGTTGCACGTCCACCACGTTGTACGTGTTGGAGCCGTCCTCCGTCGCCCCCGCGCAGTACACGATGTTCCGCACGTCGGAGGCGGACGCGAGCACACCCTCGCTCACCAGGAAACCCGCCGCCAGCGCGAAGTCGTCACCCGGCGTGCGCATGGTGATCGCGATCGGCCGGCCGTTCAGCCGGATCTCCAGCGGCTCCTCCGCCACCAGCGTGTCCGGCCGCGTGCTCACCGCCCCGCCCCTGATGCGCACCACACGTCGTCGCTCGGTGACCCGTCCCATGGTCGCTGCACTCGTTTCTGTCCGTGCGGGACGTCACCGTCCCCGCGGAACGCCCCCAGGGGCCTGACCGGCCCATTCTCCTCTTGTCACGGTCGAACAGGCACTTCGGGTGAATCTTGGTGGTTTACGTCACCTGTTACCCATGAGTCGCTGGCGAGACTGGGTGGTCCTGCCGTACGAACGAACCGACGAACGAACCACCTAGGGGGCCCCGGGCATGACGGGCACACGAATCGCCGCGCTCGGGCACTACCAGCCCGCCAAGGTGCTCACCAACGACGACCTCGCCGGCCTCGTCGACACCAGCGACGCGTGGATCACCAGCCGGGTCGGCATCCGCACCCGGCACGTCGCCGGGCCCGAGGAGCCGGTCGACGAACTCGCCGCGCACGCCGCCGGCAAGGCCCTCGCCGCCGCCGGGCTCGCTCCCGGCGACATCGACCTGGTGCTCGTCGCCACGTCCACCGCGATCGACCGTTCGCCGAACACCGCCGCGCGCGTCGCGGCCCGCCTCGGCATGGCCTCGCCCGCCACCATGGACCTCAACGTGGTCTGCGCCGGTTTCACGCACGCCCTCGCCACCGCCGACCACGCGATCCGGGCCGGCGCCGCCCGCCGCGCGCTCGTCATCGGCGCCGACAAGATGACCGACGTGACGGACTGGACCGACCGCACGACCTGCGTGCTCGTCGGCGACGGCGCGGGCGCCGCGGTCGTCGAGGCGACGGAGACCGACACCGGAGCCATCGGCCCCGTCCTGTGGGGCTCGGTCCCCGAGATGGGCCACGCCGTCCGCATCGAGGGCACCCCGCCGCGCTTCGCCCAGGAGGGCCAGGCCGTCTACCGCTGGGCCACCCAGCGGCTCCCGGCGCTCGCCCGGCAGGTCTGCGAACGCTCCGGCACGGCCCCCGAGGAGCTGGCCGGCGTGGTGCTGCACCAGGCCAACCTGCGGATCGTCGAGCCGCTCGCCGCGAAGATCGGCGCGGTCAACGCCGTCGTCGCCCGCGACGTCGTCGACTCCGGCAACACCTCGGCCGCCTCCGTCCCGCTCGCCCTGTCCAAGCTCCTCGAACGCGGCGAACTCCCCTCCGGCGCCCCGGTCCTGCTCTTCGGCTTCGGCGGAAACCTCTCGTACGCGGGGCAGGTCGTCCGCGTGCCGTGACGGGCGGGAGGGGCGAGCGGGGGGTGCGGAACCCCCTGTCAGCGCAGCCGACGAGCCCACGACGACGGTTGACCCGTTCGGCGGAGCCCGGTGGCGGGGTGTGCGGTGCGCGCCTAGCTTCGAACGCGGCGAGGGTCTGCTTCTCCGGCTCCTCTGCGGAGGCCCTCCGCCCGTCCGCACTCGCGTGATCTGGAGGACCCCCATGCGCGCGATACGCGCCGCCGCCCCGGCGGTCCTGCTCGGCCCCCTCGCTGCCGTCGCCCTCATGCTGTCCGGGCCCGCGGCGGTGGCCGACGAGGTCGGCCCGGACGACGGCGGCCTGCCCGCCTCGGACGCCGGTCTCCCCGCGGAAGGAGACGAAGGCGGCTTCCCGGAGGAGGGCACCGGGCACGGCATCACCTCCTTCGGCTTCTCGGTCACGCCCTCGACCGTCGCCCCCGGTGGCACCGTCACGCTGAAGTCCGACGGCTGCGAGGTGCCCACCGTGACCGTCGAGTCCGGTGTCTTCGACCCGGTCACCCTGACCGAGGGCCGCCCGGGCACCGCCACCGTCGACGCCGACGCCAAGGTCGGCGCGCAGTACGAGGTCACCTTCGACTGCAAGGGCGAGCGCGGCACCACCACCCTCACCATCGCGGGCGGCGGCCACCCGACCGGCCACCCGACCGGCCATCCGACCGGTCACCCGACGGGGCATCCCACCCCGCACCCCACCCCGCACCCCACCGTCGCCCCGAAGGGCGTGAAGGCGGGCTTCGGCACCGGCTCCGACGAGGAGGCCGGCACCGCCGAGGTGGTCACCGGCACCGCGCTCATCGCCGGCGCGCTCGGCGCCGCCGTGGTGCTGGTCCGCCGCCGGGGCGCCGGGACCTGAGACGGCTCCTCCGCCCCGGTGTGACGAGGTCCGGGGCGGAGGAGCGCCACACGAGAAGAAGGCACGGCACGTCGGCACGGCAGGTCGGCGCGATGAGACGGTACGACGAGACGGCACCGCGAGACGGCATCACGAGGAGAGGGCGGGACGGACGTGTGGGGCGCGAGCGGACCGACGGGCGGCCGACCGGGACGGCCCGGCGCGTGGGGGCTCGTCGCCGTCGTCCTCCTGGTCGGCGTGCACCTCGTACGCGGCGGGGCGGGGGAGTGGCCGGCCGAGGGCCCGCCGCAGCCGGCCGCCGTCGCGGCCCCCGGCCGGGGCGCCGCCGGCACCGGAGCCGCACCCGATCCGCTGCCCGCGTCGCCGCCCCTCCGGGTCCGCGTGCCCGCCGTCAGGATCGACGCCTCCGTGACCCGGGTGGGCCTGGACGGCGACGGCTGGATCGAAGCCCCGCCCCCACCCGAGCCGAGCCCGTCGGAGCGGGGCCCATCCGAGCCGCGTCCGTCCGAGCCGGGCCCAGCCGGCTGGTTCACCGCCTCCGTCACGCCGGGCGAGCGCGGCACCGCCGTCGTCGTCGGCCATGTCGACACCCCGGCGGGCGGGCCGGCCGTCTTCTACGACCTCGGCGCGGTCGTCCGGGGGCAGCGCGTCGAGGTCGCCCGTGCCGACGGACGGACGGCGGTGTTCACCGTGTACGGCATCGAGGTCGTCCCGCTGGACGACTTCCCCTCCGAGCGGATCTACGGCTCCACCGGCGCCCCGGAACTCCGGCTGATCACCTGCGGCGGCCCGTACGCGCCGGGCGGGGGCTACGAGAGCAACCTCGTGGTCTCCGCCCGTCTGACCGAGGTGCGCTGAACCCCGCGCCGCTCTCTTTGCCGCACGATCCCCCACCTTTGTCCTCACCCGGGAAAAAGTCGGGACCGATTCCCGCGCAACTTCTTCCCACCCCGGGACACCGCTGCTACGTTCCCCTCGAAAGCCCGACAGGACGGCAGCGAAACGGCAGCGCATCGGCCAAGGGGAGGGGCGCGTGAGACGCATGACGGCACGACCTGCCAACGCCCACCAGGCGCGACTCCTCCGGCTGTTGCGCGACGGAGGACCCAACTCCCGCGCGCAGTTGGGCGATCAGATCGACCTCTCGCGCTCCAAGCTCGCCGTCGAGGTCGACCGGCTGCTCGACACCGGTCTCGTCGTCGCGGACGGCCTCGCCGCCTCGCGCGGCGGACGCCGCTCGCACAACATCCGGCTCGCGCCCGAACTCCGCTTCCTCGGCATCGACATCGGCGCCACCTCCATCGACGTCGCCGTCACCAACGCCGAGTTGGAGGTGCTCGGGCACCTCAACCACCCGATGGACGTCCGCGAGGGCCCCGTCGCGATCTTCGAACAGGCCCTGGCGATGGCGGCGAAGCTGCGCGCCTCCGGCCTCGCCGAAGGCTTCGACGGCGCCGGGATCGGCGTCCCCGGGCCCGTCCGCTTCCCCGAGGGCGTCCCGGTCGCCCCGCCGATCATGCCCGGCTGGGACGGCTTCCCGGTCCGGGAGGCGCTCAGCCAGGAACTCGGCTGCCCGGTCATGGTCGACAACGACGTGAACCTCATGGCCATGGGGGAGCAGCACGCCGGTGTCGCCCGTTCCGTCGGTGACTTCCTCTGCGTCAAGATCGGCACCGGCATCGGCTGCGGCATCGTCGTCGGCGGATCCGTCTACCGCGGTACGACCGGCAGCGCCGGCGACATCGGCCACATCCAGGTCGACCCCGGCGGCCGCCCCTGCGCCTGCGGCAACACCGGCTGCCTGGAAGCCCACTTCAGCGGCGCCGCCCTCGCCCGCGACGCCGAGGAGGCGGCGCGCGGCGGCCGGTCGGACGAGCTCGCCGCCCGCCTCGCGGCGGCCGGCCGGCTCACCGCCGTGGACGTCGCGGCGGCCGCGGCCGCCGGCGACGCCACCTCGCTCGCCCTCATCCGCGAGGGCGGCAACCGGGTCGGGCAGGTCATCGCCGGACTCGTCAGCTTCTTCAACCCCGGTCTGGTGGTGATCGGAGGCGGCGTCACCGGCCTCGGTCACCAGCTCCTCGCCAGTGTCCGCACCCAGGTCTACCGCCGGTCCCTCCCGCTGGCCACCGGCAACCTCCCCATCGTCCTCGGCGAGCTGGGCCACACCGCCGGCGTCATCGGCGCGGCCCGCCTGATCAGCGACCACGTCTTCTCGCCGGCGTAACAAGGGGCGGTGGACGGCCACCCGGGAACGGGTGCGCCCCCACCACCCACCGGCCCGCCGGTCGCGGGGCCGGCCCCGCGCCACCCCCTGCCACCGCACCGCCACGCCCCGCACCTCGCCGCCGCCCCACCCACCGCTCCGTACCCCCGTACCCCCGCAACCCCCATACCCCCGCGCGCCTCACCCGCCCCGCTGCCCCGCCCCGCCCCGCACCGCCCACTCGCCCAGGCGCCCGCCCGCACCCGCCGAGGGGATCCCCGCCATGCCTCAGGAACCGCCCCCGCCGACCTCGCCCCCGACCTCACCCCCGCCCCTGCTCACCATGTCCGGCATCACCAAGTCCTTCCCCGGCGTCCGCGCCCTCGACGGCGTCGACCTGGAGGTGCGCCCCGGCGAGGTGCACTGCCTCCTCGGCCAGAACGGCGCCGGGAAGTCCACGCTCATCAAGGTCCTCGCCGGCGCGCACCAGCCCGACGGAGGTGCCATCACCTGGTGCGGCGAACCGGTCCGCCTCCGCTCGCCCAGCGCCGCCGTGCGGCTCGGCATCGCCACCATCTACCAGGAGCTCGACCTCGTCGAAGGGCTCTCCGTCGCCGAGAACGTCCACCTCGGGCACGAGCCCACCGCCGCCGGCTTCGTCGTCCGCACCCGCCACGCCCGCGCCACCGCCGCCGCGCTGCTCGCCCGGCTCGGCCACCCCGAGATCGACCCCGCCCGCCTCGTCGGCGAACTCTCCGCCGCCCAGCGGCAGATCGTCTCCATGGCCAGGGCGCTGTCCCACGACGTACGCCTCATCGTGATGGACGAGCCGTCCGCCGCGCTCGACCCCGACGAGGTCGCCAACCTCTTCCGTATCGTCGAATCCCTCACCGCCGACGGGGTCGCCGTCGTCTACATCTCCCACCGCCTGGAGGAGATCCGCAGGATCGGCGACCGGGTCACCGTCCTCAAGGACGGCCGGGCCGTCGCCGGCGGCCTGCCCGCCGCCACCACCCCCACCCGCGAGATCGTCGCCCTGATGACCGGCCGGGACGTCCCGTACGTCTTCCCCGACCGGCCCGCCGAGCCACCCTCCGGCCCGCCCGTCCTCACGGTCGAACGGCTCACCCGCGCGGGCGAGTTCGCCCCGCTCGACCTGGAGGTGCGGCCCGGGGAGATCGTCGGCCTCGCCGGACTCGTCGGCTCGGGACGCTCCGAGATCCTGGAGACGGTCTACGGCGCCCGCCGGGCCACCGCCGGCCGGGTCCTCGTCGACGGGCGGCCCCTGCGCCCCGGCAGCGTCCGCGCCGCCGTCCGCGCCGGACTCGGCCTCGCCCCCGAGGAACGCAAGGCGCAGGCCCTGCTCCTGCTGGAGTCCGTCACCCGCAACGTCTCCGTGTCCTCCCTCGCCCGCTTCTCCCGCGCCGGGTGGATCGACCGCGCGGCCGAACGCACCGCGGCCCGCGCCGCCACCCGCTCCCTGTCGCTGCGCCCCGACCAGCCCGAGGCCCGCGTCCGCACCCTGTCCGGCGGCAACCAGCAGAAGGCCGTCCTCGCCCGCTGGCTGCTGCGCGGCTGCCGCGTGCTGCTGCTCGACGAGCCGACCCGCGGCGTGGACGTCGGCGCCCGCGCCGAGCTGTACGCCGTGATCCGCCGCCTCGCCGACGAAGGGCTCGCGGTGCTCCTCGTCTCCAGCGAGGTCCCCGAGGTCCTCGGCCTGGCCGACCGTGTCCTGGTCCTGCGCGAGGGCCGGGTCGTGCACACCGCACCCGCCCGCGACCTCGACGAACACCGCGTACTCGACCTCGTGATGGAAGGGAGCCCCGCGGCATGAGCCTGTCCACCGCCAAGTCCCCCGTGCGGGAGCACGGCCGGCGCCCACTCGGCCTCACACCCGACCTGCGCAACCTGTCCCTGCTGGGCGTGCTCGCCGCGCTGGTCGTGGTCGGCGGCCTCACCCGGCCCTCGGAGTTCCTGGCCACCTCCAACCTCCAACTCGTCCTCACCCAGGCGTCCGTGATCGGCGTCGTCACCGTCGGCATGACCTTCGTCATCACCAGCGGCGGCATCGACCTCTCCGTGGGCGCGATCGTCGCCCTCGCCTCGGTGTGGGCCACCACCGTCGCCACCCAGGAGTACGGCTTCGCGGGCATCCTCTTCACCGCCGTGGTCGTCGGGCTGGCCTGCGGTCTCGTCAACGGACTGCTCGTCGCGTACGGGCGGATGGTGCCGTTCATCGCGACCCTGGCCATGCTCGCCTCGGCCCGCGGCCTCGCCCTCCAGATCACCGACGGCCGCACCCAGATCGTCACCGTGCAGTCCGTGCTCGACCTCGGCGTCCCCGACGCGTACGTCCTCGGCATCCCGCCGCTCGTCCTCGTCTTCGCCGCGGTCACCGTCGCCGGATGGCTGATCCTCAACCGGACCACCTTCGGCCGCCGCACCGTCGCCGTCGGCGGCAACGCCGAGGCCGCCCGCCTCGCCGGCATCGACGTCCGCCGCCAGCGCCTCTACCTCTATCTGCTCTCCGGCCTGTGCTGCGGCATCGCCGCCTTCCTGCTGATCGTCCTGTCCGGCTCCGGACAGAACACCAACGGCAACCTGTACGAACTCGACGCCATCGCCGCCGCCATCATCGGCGGCACCCTCCTCAGCGGCGGCCGCGGCACCATCGTCGGCTCCGTCCTCGGCGTCCTCGTCTTCACCACGATCACCAACATCTTCGCCCTCAACAACCTCCAGAGCGACGTCCAGCAGATCGCCAAGGGCGCGATCATCGTCGCCGCCGTCCTGGTCCAGCGCCGCACCGCCCGCGACGCCGACGCCTGACCCCCGCCCGTCCCCGTTCGCCACGCCCGAAGGGTCGATCCGCCATGCCCGCATCCCGCACCGCGACCAGCACCGCGACCAGCCGCAGATCCCTCCTCCTCGGCGGCGCCGCCGTCTCCGCCGGCGCCCTGCTCACCGCCTGCACCAGCAACGAACCCAAGAGCCAGGCCCCGGCCGCCTCCGGCGCCCCCGTCGCCGACGACAAGCCCGGCACCCCCGTCACCATCGGCTTCGCCGGCCCCCAGGCCGACCACGGCTGGCTCAACGCCATCAACCAGAACGCCAAGAACCGCGCCGGGAAGTACGCGGACGTCACCCTGGAGATCACCGAGGGCTCCAACGACACCGCCACCCAGATCGGCCAGATCCAGACCCTCATCAACAAGAAGGTCGACGTCCTCGTCATCCTCCCCGCCGACGGCAAGGCCCTCACCCAGGTCGGCCTCCAGGCCATGAAGGCGGGCATCCCCGTCATCAACCTCGACCGGATCTTCGCCTCCCCACAGGCATACCGCTGCTGGATCGGCGGCGACAACTACGGCATGGGCCTCAACGCCGGCCGCTACATCGGCGAGAAACTCAAGGACAAGCCGAACGCCAAGGTCGTCGAACTCGCCGGCATGGACAGCCTGGAGCTCACCAAACAGCGCACCCAGGGCTTCGACGACGCCCTGAAGAACTACCCCAACATCACCAAGGTGGCCCGCCAGGCCGCCGACTTCACCGTCGAGTCCGGCCAGGCCAAGATGGCCCAGCTCCTCCAGGCACAGCCGAGCTTCGACGCGCTGTGGAACCACGACGACGACCAGGGCGTGGGCGCGCTCAGGGCCATCGCCCAGGCCGGCCGCAAGGACTTCCTCATGGTCGGCGGCGCCGGCGCCCGGTCCGCCATGGACGCCATCAAGGCGGACGACGGCGTGCTCAAGGCCACCGTCCTCTACCCGCCCACCATGGCCGCCTCCGCGATCGACCTGGCCCGCGCCCTCGGCCAGAAGAAGGGCGTCGGCGGCATGGCGGAGCTGGAGATCCCCGCCTCGATCACCCTCTACTCCGCCGTCGTCACCAAGGAGAACGTCGACGAGTACCTGCCGACCGGCTTCAACTGACCGACGGCGCACGGAGCGAAGGGCCGGTGACCGGCGGCCGCACCACGAAACGGGAGGAACCACATGGAAGAGACGCTCGGCGTCGGCATGGTCGGCTACGCCTTCATGGGCGCCGCCCACTCACAGGGCTGGCGCACCGCGGGCCGCGTGTTCGACCTGCCGCTGCGGCCGGTGCTCGCCGCCGTCGCGGGCCGGGACGCCGCCGCGGTCCGGGCGGCCGCCGACCGGCACGGCTGGGCCGCGGCGGAGACCGACTGGCGCGCCCTCGTCGCCCGCGACGACGTCCAGTTGGTCGACGTCTGCACCCCCGGCGACAGCCACGCGGAGATCGCGGTCGCCGCCCTGGAGGCCGGCAAGCACGTCCTGTGCGAGAAACCCCTCGCCAACTCGGTCGCCGAGGCGGAGCAGATGACCGCCGCCGCCGAGGCCGCCGCCGGCCGGGGCCAGATCGCCATGGTCGGCTTCAACTACCGCCGGGTGCCCGCCCTTTCCTTCGCCCGGCGGCTGATCGCCGACGGCCGGCTCGGTGCGCTGCGGCACGTCCGCGTCACCTACCTCCAGGACTGGCTGGTCGACCCCGGCTTCCCGCTGACCTGGCGCCTGGAGCGGGAGCACGCCGGGTCGGGGGCGCTGGGAGACCTCGGCGCGCACGCCGTGGACCTCGCCCAACACCTCGCGGGGGAGCCGCTGGTGGGCGTGTCGGCGCTCACCGAGACCTTCGTACGGGAGCGGCCGCTGCTCACCGGGGCCGCGGCCGGGCTCTCGGCCGGGCGCTCGTCGGGAGCGGGCCCGGCCACGTACGGGCCGGTCACGGTCGACGACGCGGCCCTGTTCACCGGGCGGCTCGCCTCGGGGGCGCTGGCCTCCTTCGAGGCGACCCGGATGGCGGCCGGCCGCAAGAACGCCCTGCGCCTGGAGATCAACGGGGAGAAGGGCTCGCTCGCCTTCGACCTGGAGCGGCTCAACGAGCTGTCCTTCCACGACCACACCGAACCCGCCGCCTCGGCCGGCTTCCGCCGCATCCTCGTGACCGAGCCCGACCACCCGTACCTGGAGGGCTGGTGGCCCCCCGGGCACGCGCTCGGCTACGAGCACACCTTCGTCCACCAGGCCCGCGACCTGGTGCTCGCCATCGCGTCCGGGACCGCCCCGGCGCCGTCCTTCGCCGACGGGCTGCAGGTGCAGCGGGTGCTGGCCGCGGTGGAGGAGAGCGCGCGGAACAACGCCGTCTACACCGCCGTACCGCTCGGGTCCCCTCGTCCGCTCGTCCCCAGGAGGCCGTGAGATGCCCCGTCCCTTCACCCTCTTCACCGGCCAGTGGGCCGACCTGCCGCTGGAGGAGGTCTGCCGGCTGGCCCGCGAATTCGGCTACGACGGTCTCGAACTCGCCTGCTGGGGCGACCACTTCGAGGTCGACAAGGCCCTCGCCGACCCCGCGTACGTCGACGGCAGGCGCGCCCTGCTGGAGAAGTACGGGCTGAAGTGCTGGGCGATCTCCAACCACCTGGTGGGTCAGGCCGTCTGCGACCATCCGATCGACGAGCGCCATCAGGCGATCGTTCCGGCCCGGATCTGGGGCGACGGCGACGCCGAGGGCGTACGGCGGCGGGCGGCGCGGGAGCTGGCCGACACCGCGCGGGCGGCCGCGGCCCTCGGGGTCGACACCGTCGTCGGGTTCACCGGCTCGTCGATCTGGCACCTGGTGGCGATGTTCCCGCCGGTGCCGGAGCGGATGGTCGAGCGGGGTTTCGAGGACTTCGCGGAGCGCTGGAACCCGATCCTCGACGTCTTCGACGCCGAGGGCGTGCGCTTCGCGCACGAGGTCCACCCGAGCGAGATCGCCTACGACTACTGGACGACCCAGCGGGCCCTGGAGGCGGTCGGCCGCCGGCCCGCCTTCGGGCTCAACTTCGACCCCAGCCACTTCGTGTGGCAGGACCTGGACCCGGTGGGCTTCCTGTGGGACTTCCGCGACCGGATCTACCACGTGGACTGCAAGGAGGCGCGCAGACGGCTCGACGGCCGCAACGGCCGGCTCGGCTCGCATCTGCCCTGGGGCGATCCGCGGCGCGGCTGGGACTTCGTCTCCGCCGGGCACGGGGACGTGCCGTGGGAGGACGTGTTCCGGATGCTCCGCTCGATCGGCTACGGGGGGCCGATCTCGGTGGAGTGGGAGGACGCCGGCATGGACCGACTGACCGGAGCGCCGGAAGCGCTTTCCCATCTCAAGCGCTTCGACTTCGACCCTCCCGCGGCATCCTTCGACGCCGCGTTCGGAGGCGGCGACTGAGCTGAAACGCACAGGTCCACGCCCGGAGGCGAGTCCGCCGCCGGGCCGGACCGGGCTGCCCGCGAGCGGCTTTGTCCTCTCGCGGGAGAAAGTCCGACTCTCCTCCCGCACAAGGGCTTTCCGTCATGGACGAAGCCCGCTACGGTCCCTGATGTGTACATGACCTATCTCGCGTAACGGGACGACTCGACCAGCGTGACGGCGCACGCCGGTCCCCGGACACCCGCACACCCGGCCCTACTCCGGAGGACATCCGTGCACAGACAACGACTCCGAGCCAGGCGAGCCCGGAAGGCCCTCGCCCTCCTCACCGTCGGCCTGCTCGCCCTCGGCGCCCCCCAGGCCCTGGCGGCCGATCCGGCCTCCACCACGGCCTCCACCACCACGGCCGCCGCCGAGGAGCAGTTCCAGCAGGTCACCCTCGCCAAGGGCGCCGCCGAGGTCGGCGAACCCATGTCGCTGGCCGTGCTGCCCGACCGCAGCGTCCTGCACACCTCCCGCAACGGCGAGCTGCGCCGTACCGACGCCGCCGGCAACACCACCGTCGTCGGCCGTGTCCCGGTCTACACCCACGACGAGGAGGGACTCCAAGGCATCGGTCTGGACCCCGACTTCGCCCGCAACCGGGCGATCTACCTCTACTACGCACCGCCGCTGACCACCCCCGCAGGAGACGCCCCCAACGAGGGCACCCCCGCCGACTTCGCGAAGTTCGACGGCGTCAACCGGCTCTCCCGCTTCACCCTCAACGCCGACTTCACCCTGGACAACGCCAGCGAGAAGAAGGTCATCGACATCCCCGCCACCCGAGGCATCTGCTGCCACGTCGGCGGCGACATCGACTTCGACGCCCAGGGCAACCTCTACCTGTCGACCGGCGACGACTCCAACCCCTTCGCCTCCGACGGCTTCACCCCCATCGACGAACGCCCCGGCCGCAACCCCGCCTACGACGCCCGCCGCACCTCCGGCAACACCAACGACCTGCGCGGCAAGATCCTGCGCATCAAGGTCGCCGAGGACGGCTCCTACACCGTCCCCGCCGGCAACCTCTTCGCCCCCGGCACGGACCGCACCCGGCCCGAGATCTACGCCATGGGCTTCCGCAACCCCTTCCGCTTCAGCGTCGACAAGGCCACCGGCGTCGTCTACGTCGGCGACTACGGCCCCGACGCCGGAGCCGCCGACCCACTGCGCGGCCCCGCCGGGCAGGTCGAATTCGCCCGGGTCACCAAGCCCGGCAACTACGGCTGGCCCTTCTGCACCGGGAACAACGACGCCTACGTCGACTACGACTTCGCCACGAAGACCTCCGGCGCCGCCTTCGACTGCGCCGCCCCGAAGAACGACTCGCCGTACAACACCGGCCTCGTCGACCTGCCGCCCGCCGAGCCCGCCTGGATCCCGTACAACGGCGGATCGGTCCCCGAGTTCGGCAGCGGCTCCGAATCCCCCATGGGCGGTCCCGTCTACCGCTACGACCCCGCCTCCACCTCCCCCGTGAAGTTCCCCGAGGCATACGACGGCGACTTCTTCGCGGGCGAGTTCGGACGGCGCTGGATCAAGCGCATCGAGCACGGCGCCGACGGCGCCGTCCAGTCCATCAACCCCGTGCCGTGGACCGGCACCCAGGTGATGGACATGTCCTTCGGACCCGACGGCGCGCTCTACGTCCTCGACTACGGCACCGCCTGGTTCGGCGGCGACCACAACTCCGGCCTCTACCGCATCGAGAACGCCACCGACGGCCGCTCCCCGGTCGCCGAGGCGAGCGCGAACAGGACCTCCGGTGTCGCGCCCCTCAGAGTCGCCTTCTCCTCCGCCGGAACCACCGACGCCGACGGCGACACCCTCACCTACACCTGGGACTTCGGCGACGGCGGCACCTCGACCGGCGCCAACCCCACCTACACGTACCGCAAGAACGGCACCTACACCGCGACCGTCACCGCCAAGGACCCCTCCGGCCGCACCGGATCCGCGTCCGTCCGTGTCGTGGTCGGCAACACCGCCCCCAAGGTCACCCTCGAACTCCCCGCCGACGGAGCCCTGTTCAGCTTCGGTGACGAAGTGCCGTTCAAGGTGACCGTCACCGACCCCGAGGACGGCGCCGCCGGACCCATCGACTGCGCCAAGGTCAAGGTCACCTATGTGCTCGGCCACGACAGCCACGGCCACCCCGTCACCACCGCCCACGGCTGCACCGGCACCATCAGGACCGACGCCGACGGCGGCCACGACGACGACGCCAACATCTTCGGTGTCTTCAACGCCGAGTACACCGACGGCGGAGGCGGCGGCCAGGCCGCCCTCACCGGCCACGACCAGGCCAAGCTCCAGCCCCGGCACCGCCAGGCCGAGCACTTCGACGGCCACGCCGGCATCCGCACGTACGACAAGACGCAGGCGCACGGCGGCCGGACCGTCGGCGACATCCACGACGGCGACTGGATCTCCTTCACGCCCTACCACCTCGCCGGGTCGACCAGGCTGACCGCCCGTGTCTCCTCCGGCGGCGTCGGAGGCTTCCTGGAGGTCCGCACCGGATCGCCCACCGGCACCCTCCTCGGCTCCGCGGCCGTCCCCGTCACCGGCGGCTGGGAGACCTTCCAGGACGTCGACGTGCCGCTGCGCAACGTACCGCGCCGCACCACCGAACTCTTCCTGGTCTTCAAGGGCGGCGCCGGCGCCCTCTACGACCTCGACGACTTCACCCTCTCGAACGCTCCCGTCGACCGCACCACCAAGCGCGTCCTCGTCTTCTCCCGCACCGCCGGCTTCCGTCACGACTCCATCCCGGCCGGCATCACCGCCCTCAAGGAGCTCGGCGCGGGCAGCGACATCGTCGTCGACGCCACCGAGGAGCCGCGCCAGTTCACCACCGCCAACCTCGCCCGCTACGACGCCGTCGTCTTCCTCTCCACCACCGGCGACGTCCTCGACGCCGGCCAGCAGACCGCCTTCGAGAACTACGTGGCCAACGGCGGCGGCTACATGGGCGTCCACGCCGCCGCCGACACCGAATACGACTGGGAGTTCTACGGCGGCCTCGTCGGCGCCCACTTCCACTCCCACCCGCACATCCAGCCCGCCACCGTCCGCGTCGAGGACCACGCCCACCCCGCCACCGCCCACCTCGACGGCACCTGGCAGCGCACCGACGAGTGGTACAACTACCGCACCAACCCGCGCGGCCAGGCCCGGATCCTCGCCACCCTCGACGAGACCAGCTACAGCGGCGGCACCATGAACGGCGACCACCCCATCGCCTGGTGCCAGTCCTACGGCGGCGGCCGCTCCTTCTACACCGGCGGCGGCCACACCAAGGAGTCCTACGCCGAACCCGCCTTCCGGCAGCACCTGCTCGGCGGGCTGCGCTACGCCACCGGCCAGGTCGCGGCCGACTGCCGGCCCCAGACCGGCTACCGCTCGCTCTTCAACGGCGAGACCAGGGACGGCTGGAAGCAGGCCGGCCCCGGCGGCTTCGACGTCGTCGACGGCGAACTGCGCTCCACCGGCGGCATGGGCCTGCTCTGGTACCAGGCCAAGGAGTTCCGGTCCTACTCCCTCACCCTGGACTGGAAGGCCGAGGGCGACGACAACTCCGGGATCTTCGTGGGCTTCCCCGCCTCCGACGACCCCTGGTCGGCCGTGCACAACGGCTACGAGATCCAGATCGACGCCACCGACGCCCCCGACCGCACCACCGGCGCCGTCTACGGCTTCAAGTCCGCCGACCTCCAGGCACGCGACCAGGTCCTGCGGCCGCCCGGCCAGTGGAACAGCTACGAGATCCGGGTCAAGGGCGAACGCCTCCAGGTCTTCCTCAACGGCGTGAAGATCAACGACTTCACCAACACCGACCCGGCCCGCAGCCTCGCCGACGGCCACATCGGCCTCCAGAACCACGGGGCCGAGGACCAGGTGTCCTTCCGGAACATCCGGATCAAGGAGCTCGCCCCCTAGCGGCTCCCACCGGCCGGCGGCGGGCGGGGAGGCGCCGTACCCCCCGCCCGCCGCCACCCTCTCCCTTTCCGTTCCCCCACTCTTCCCGTTTTCCGTTCCCCTTCCCGCCCATCGGTCCCGAGGAGGCAGGCGTGACGAGCACCCATGCGCGCACAGGAGTCTGGTTGATCGGGGCGAGAGGCTCCGTCGCCACCACGGTGGTCGCCGGCTGGGCCGCCGTCACCGCCGGACTGCACCCGCCGACCGGCATGGTGACGGAGTCGGCGGCCTTCGCGTCCGCCCACCTGCCTCCGCTGCCCTCCCTCGTCTTCGGCGGCCACGACACGGCGAGCTGTCCGCTGCCCAGACGCGCCGAGCAACTGACCGTCGCCGGGGTCCTGCCGCCCGGTCTCGCCCCGGCGATCGCCGGGGAACTCGCCGCCGCCGACGCCCGGATCCGCCCCGGCGGCCCGCTGCCGGGCGACACCCGCGACGACGAGGAGCTGATCTCCGCCTTCGCCGCGGACCTGACGGACTTCCGCATTGGACTGGACCTGGAGCGGGTCGTCGTGGTCAATGTAGCTTCCACGGAGCCGGCGTCGGGGGGCGTCGGGCTCCCACCGAGCTCGCTCTACGCCGCGGCCGCGCTGCGGGCCGGCTGCCCGTACGTCAACTTCACGCCCTCCACCGGACTGCGTCACCCCGGCCTGGCGGAGGCCCTGGCCGCATCCGGACTGCCGTACGCGGGCCAGGACGGCAAGACCGGACAGACCCTGCTCCGCTCGGTGCTCGCCCCGATGTTCCAGCGGCGGGCCCTGGCCGTACGCGCCTGGTCCGGCAGCAACCTCCTCGGCGGCGGCGACGGCGCCGCCCTCGCCGACCCGGCCGCCGCCGCGGCCAAGAACGCCGGCAAGGAACGGGTCCTCGACGAGGTCCTCGGCCCCGGCGTCGAGGGACAGGTCCACATCGACGACGTCCCGGCGCTCGGGGAGTGGAAGACCGCCTGGGACCACATCGCCTTCGACGGCTTCCTCGGCTCCCGCATGATCCTCCAGACCATCTGGCAGGGCTGCGACTCCGCCCTCGCCGCCCCCCTCGTCCTCGACCTGGCCCGCCTCACCGCCCGCGCCCACGCCCGCGGCCTGACCGGCCCCCTGGAGGACCTCGCCTTCTACTTCAAGGACCCCGACGGCACCCCGCCCGCCGCCCTCTCCGACCAGTACACCCGCCTGCTGGCCTTCGCCGATCGCCTGGGGGAGGACGGACGATGAGCGGGAAGGGGCGGACGGCGGCGGGGAAGCCCCCGGGGGTCGGGGCGGGCGCGCGGGCCGCCGTACGCGGTGCGGAGGGGGCTCCGGCCGGGGTGGCCGCGACCGGGGCGTGGCGGGACCGGGCCGCGGCCTGGGCGGAGCTGTTCCGGGTGTCGGCCCTGGCCACCGTGCCCGGGGACGCGCTGGCCGGAGCCGCGGCGCGCGGTGTGCGGCCGAACCGGGGGACGCTGCTCGCGATCGGTGCGTCCCTCTGCCTGTACGAGGCGGGGATGGCCCTCAACGACTGGGCCGACCGCGAGGAGGACGCCCTCGACCGCCCGCACCGTCCGCTCCCCTCGGGCCGCGTCCACCCCGCCGCCGCCCTCGCCGCCTCCGCCGCGCTGACCACCGCCGGACTCGCCCTCGCGGCCCGCGCGGGACGGCCGCCGCTCGCCGTGGCCGCCGCCCTCGCGGCCACCGTCTGGTCCTACGACCTCCACCTCAAGCACACCTTCCTCGGCCCCGCCGCGATGGGCGCCGCCCGCGCCCTCGACCTCCTCCTCGGCGCCACGGCCACAGCCACGGCCACAGCCACGGCGCCCGCCACTGCCACGGCGCCGGCGTCCGGCCGGGCAGCCCGTGCGACCGCCGTGCCATGGTGGTCCCGCCCGACCGCCGGCGTCCGGCGGGCCGCGCTGTCCGCCGGGCTGCTCGGAGCCCACACCTACGCCGTCACCGCCGTCTCGCGGCACGAGGCCCACGGCGGCTCGGCGACCGCCCCCGCCGCGGCGCTGACCGTCACCACCGCCGTGGCCGCGGCGGCCGGTGGGGGAGCACCGCTCGCCACGGTGCTGGCGGCCGACTACGCCCGCACCCCCGCCACCTCCCTCCTCCACGCCGTCCTCAACCCCTCGCCACCCCTCACCCGACGGGCCGTCGGCGCCGGGATCCGCGCCCTCATCCCGCTCCAGGCCGCCCTCGCGGCCCGCTCCGGCGCCCCGGCGACCGCGCTCGCCGTCCTCGCCCTCGGCCCGCTCGCCCGCGCCCTCGCCCGGAAGGTGAGCCCCACATGACCCACCCGACCCACTCGACCCATTCGACCCACCCGGCCCAGCCGACCGGCACCGCGCCCCAGCCGACCCGCACTCCCATCGAGTCGACCCGCACCCCGGCCAACTCGACCGGCACCCCGGCCCTGTCAAGCCGCACCCGGGACCTCCCGACCCGCACCCCGGCCCTCCCAAGCGGCACCCCGGACCTCCCGACCCGCGCCCCGGACCCCGTCCGGCCCCGGCTCGGCTACGGCACCAACGGCCTCACAGACCTCCGGCTCGACGACGCCCTCGCCCTCCTCGCGGACCTCGGCTACGACGGGGTCGGGCTGACCCTCGACCACATGCACCTCGATCCGCTCGCCGCCGACCTGCCCGCCCGCACCGCGCGGATCGCCCGCCGGCTGGACGCGCTCGGGCTCACCGTCACCGTCGAGACGGGCGCCCGCTATGTCCTCGACCCGCGCCGCAAGCACGGCCCCTCCCTCCTCGACCCGGACCCGGACGCCCGCGCCGCCCGCACCCGGCTCCTGCGCACCGCGCTCCGCGTCGCCGAGGACCTCGGCGCCCACGCCGTCCACTGCTTCAGCGGCACCACCCCCGAGGGCACCGACACCCCCACCGCCTGGAAGCGCCTCGCCGACGCCCTCACCCCGCTCCTGGACGCGGCCGCCGCCGCCCGCGTCCCGCTCGCCGTCGAACCCGAACCCGGACACCTCCTCGCCACCCTCGACGACTTCCACCACCTCCGCGGCCTCCTCGGCAGCCCCGACCCCGACCTCCTCGGCCTCACCCTGGACCTCGGCCACTGCCACTGCCTGGAACCCCTGCCGCCGGCCGACTGCCTGCGCGCCGCCGCACCCTGGATCCACCACCTCCAGATCGAGGACATGCGGCGCGGCGTCCACGAACACCTCCCGTTCGGCGACGGCGAGATCGACTTCCCTCCCCTCCTCGCCGCCCTCACCGAACTGACCGCCGCCGGCTACCCGGGCCTCACCGTCGTCGAACTGCCCCGCCACTCCCACGCCGGGCCCGAACTCGCCCGCGCCTCCCACCACTTCCTCAGCTCCCTCCTGCGCGAGGAGGCCGCCGCGTGCTGACCGAACCCGCCCGCGCCTGGCTCACCGCCGCCATCGGCGACGCCACCGCCCGCCTCCCCGCCTGGGAGGCGCACTTCGCCGCCGCCGGCCGCCACTGCGGCCACGACCAGGCCGACACCGCCCGGCTCCGCCTGCTGACCGCGGCCCGCGCCGACCCCGCCACCCTGACCCGCCTCTACCGGCAGGGCAGCTCCGCCGAACGCCGCGCCGTCCTCCTCGCCCTCCCCTCCCTCGTCACCGGCCCCGAGGCCCTCCCGCTCGTCGAGGACGCCCTGCGCACCCACGACACCACCCTCCTCGCCGCCGCCCTCGGCCCCTACGCCGCCCGCCACCTCCCCGCGCACCTGTGGCGGCACGCCGTCCTCAAATGCCTGTTCACCGCCGTCCCCGTCGACGCCGTCGCCGGACTCGACCGCCGCGCCGCCGGAGACGCCGAACTCGCCCGGATGCTCCGCGACTACGCCGCCGAACGCACCGCCGCCGGCCGGCCCGTCCCCGCCGACCTGCCCCGCGTGCTCGCCCTCACCGAGGAGTCCTGATGCGCATCTTCGACCCCCACATCCACATGACCTCGCGCACCACGGACGACTACCGGGCCATGTACGACGCCGGGGTCCGCGCCGTCGTCGAACCCTCCTTCTGGCTCGGCCAGCCCCGCACCTCGCCCGCCTCCTTCCTCGACTACTTCGACTCGCTCCTCGGCTGGGAGCCCTTCCGCGCCGCCCAGTACGGCATCGCCCACCACTGCGCCCTCGCCCTCAACCCCAAGGAGGCCGGCGACCCCCGCTGCGTCCCCGTCCTCGACGCCCTGCCCCGCTATCTCGCCAAGGACCACGTCGTCGCCGTCGGCGAGATCGGCTACGACTCCCTGACCCCCGCCGAGGACCACGCCCTCGCCGCCCAGCTCCAGCTCGCCGCCGACCACGGCCTGCCCGCCCTCGTCCACACCCCGCACCGCGACAAGCTCGCCGGACTGCGCCGCACCCTCGACGTCGTCAAGGAGTCCGCCCTCGACCCCGGCCGGGTCCTCCTCGACCACCTCAACGAGACCACCGTCAAGGAGGCCGCCGACAGCGGTGCCTGGCTCGGCTTCTCCGTCTACCCCGACACCAAGATGGACGAGGCCCGCACGGTCGCCGTCCTGAAGGCGCACGGAACCGAGCGCGTCCTCGTCAACTCGGCCGCCGACTGGGGCCACAGCGACCCCCTGAAGACCCGCAAGGTCGGCGACGCCATGCTCGCCGCCGGTTTCACCGAGGACGAGGTCGACCAGGTCCTGTGGCGCAACCCCGTCGCCTTCTACGGCCTCAGCGGCCGCCTCCGGCTCGACCCGCCGGCCGCCGGAACCGGCGGCCTCCACGAAGGCAACTCCATCCTGCGCGGCGGGGAATGAGAGGAGCCGGCCATGCGCTTCCGCCACCCCGACGGCTCCACCGTGCATCTCGCCTACTGCACCAACGTCCACCCCGCCGAGACCCTCGACGGCGTCCTCGCCCAGCTCCGCGACCACTGCGAACCCGTCCGCCGCCGCCTCGGCCGCGACCGGCTCGGCATCGGACTCTGGCTCGCCCGCGACGCCGCCCACGCCCTGGTCGCCGACCCCGCCGCCCTGCGCACCCTGCGCGCCGCCCTCGACCGGCGCGGCCTTGAGGTCGTCACCCTCAACGGCTTCCCCTACGAGGGATTCGGCGCCGACGAGGTCAAACACCGCGTCTACCAGCCCGACTGGACCCGCCCCGAACGCCTCGCCCACACCACCGACCTGGCCCGGCTGCTCGCCGCCCTCCTGCCCGACGACGTCACCGAGGGATCCGTCTCCACCCTCCCGATCGCCTGGCGCACCCCCTTCGACCACCGCGCCGCCGACCTCGCCCGCGGCGCGCTCACCACCCTCGCCGAACGCCTCGACGCCCTGGAGGACCTCACCGGACGCTCCGTCCGCGTCGGTCTCGAACCCGAACCCGGCTGCACCGTCGAGACCGTCGCCGACGCGATCGGCCCCCTCACCGCCGTCGCCAGCCCCCGCATCGGCGTCTGCCTCGACACCTGCCACCTCGCCACCTCCTTCGAAGACCCCCACGCCGCCCTCACAGCCCTCGACGCCGCCGGCATCACCGTCCCCAAGGCCCAGCTCTCCGCCGCCCTGCACGCCGAACACCCCCATCTCCCCGAGGTCCGGTCGGCCCTCGCCGCCTTCGCCGAACCCCGCTTCCTCCACCAGACCCGCACCCTCACCGCCGCCGGCCTGCGCGGCACCGACGACCTCCCCGAAGCCCTCGCCGGCGACGCCCTGCCCGACTCCACCCCCTGGCGCGCCCACTTCCACGTCCCCCTGCACGCCCCGCCCGCGCCCCCGCTCACCTCCACCCTCCCCGTCCTGCGCGACACCCTCGCCCTGCTCGTCGGCGGCCCCCGTCCCCGCACCCGCCACCTGGAGGTCGAGACCTACACCTGGCAGGCCCTCCCGCCCGACCGGCGCCCCCGCACCCGCGCCCGGCTCGCCGACGGCATCGCCGCCGAACTCACCCTGGCCCGCGACCTGCTCACCGACCTCGGCCTCAAGGAACTCCCATGACGCCCACCCCGCTCCTCGTCCTCGACGTGGTCGGCCTCACCCCGCGGCTGCTGCCCCACATGCCCCACCTGAGGGCCCTCGCCCGGGACGGCTCCCAGGCCGCCCTGTCCACCGTCCTGCCGGCCGTCACCTGCACCGCCCAGACCACCTTCCTCACCGGCACCCTCCCCTCCGAACACGGCATCGTCGGCAACGGCTGGTACTTCCGCGAACTCGGCGACGTCCTGCTGTGGCGCCAGCACAACGGCCTCGTCCACGGCGACCGCCTCTGGGACGCCGCCCGCCGCGCCCACCCCGGCTACACCGTCGCCAACATCTGCTGGTGGTACGCCATGGGCGCCGACACCGACATCACCGTCACCCCGCGCCCCGTCTACTACGCCGACGGCCGCAAGGAACCCGACTGCTACACCCGGCCCCCCGAACTCCACGACGAACTCACCACGGCCCTGGGCACCTTCCCCCTCTTCCACTTCTGGGGCCCCGGCGCCGACCTCGTCTCCAGCCGCTGGATCATCGACGCCACCCGCCACGTCCTGCGCACCCGCCGCCCCGACCTCGCCCTCGCCTACCTCCCCCACCTCGACTACGACCTCCAGCGCTTCGGCCCCGACGACCCGCGCTCCCACCGCGCCGCCACCGCACTCGACGCCGCCCTCGCCCCCCTCCTCGACGACGCCCGCGCCGAGGGCCGCACCGTCGTCGCGCTCTCCGAATACGGCATCACCCGCGCCGACCGCCCCGTCGACATCAACCGCGCCCTGCGCCGCGCCGGCCTCCTGGAGGTGCACACCCAGGACGGCATGGAATACCTCGACCCCATGGCCTCTCGGGCCTTCGCCGTCGCCGACCACCAGATCGCCCACGTCTACGTCCGACGCCCCGCCGACCTCGAAGCGACCCGCGCCGCACTCGCCGGGCTCCCCGGCCTCGACCGGCTCCTCGACGACGCCGGGAAGAAGGAGCACGGCCTCGACCACCCGCGCTCCGGCGAACTCGTCGCCCTCGCGGAACCCGACGCCTGGTTCACGTACTACTACTGGCTCGACGACGCCCGGGCCCCCGACTTCGCCCGTCTGGTCGAGATCCACCGCAAACCCGGCTACGACCCGGCCGAACTCCTCATGGACCCGCTCGACCCGTACGTACGGCTCAAGGCGGCCACGGCGATCGCCCGCAAGAAGATCGGCATGCGCTACCGCATGGCGGTCGTGCCCCTCGACCCGTCACCTCTTCGCGGCAGCCACGGCCGCCTCCCCGCGAGCGAGGACGAAGGTCCGCTCATCCTGTGCTCCACCCCCCGAGCCGTACCCGGCCGCGTCGCGGCCACCGATGTGAAAGCCCTGCTGCTCGGCCTGGCGGGCCTGTCCTGACCCGCGCCCGCCTGCCGGATCAGTACAGCAGACGAAACAGACGACCAAGGAGTTATCCACAGATGAGTCGCACCTCCCGCCGGACCCCCGCTGACGCCGAGCTCTCCCACCGCCTCAGCAGACGGAACATGCTCGGCGTCGCCGCCGGAGCGACCGCCGCCGCCCTCCTCGGCGCGACCGCCGCCCCCGCGCAGGCCACCGCCTCCGCCTCCGACTCCGCCGCCGACCCCGCCGAACGCGGCCAGGGCCACGGCCGCCCCGTCCTGCCCCCCGGCCGCCTCGGCATCCAGCTCTACTCGCTGCGCGACAAGGTCTCCACCCTCGGCTTCGCCGCCGTCTTCGCCGAGCTCCAGCGCTACGGCTACGACGAGGTCGAGTTCGCCGGCTACACCCAGGGCTCCGCCGGCCCGATCACCCTCGCCCAGCTCAAGCGCCTCACCGCCGACCACGGACTGCGCGGGATCGGCAGCCACGTCGGCTACTACTCCGCCGACCCCCGGGCCTACACCTTCGCCCAGAACCTCGACCGCGTCCTCGACGACGCCGCCGCCCTCGGGCTCCCGCACATCGGCACCGCCTCCGGCCCGTGGCGCTACGGCGCCACCGTCGACGGCTGGAAGCACTGCGCCGAGGAGTTCAACCGCTTCGGTGCCGCCGCCAAGGCGCGCGGCATGAAGTTCTACCAGCACAACCACTCCGAGGAGTTCTCCTTCGCCACCGACCGCCCCGACGTCCGCCTCTACGACGTCCTCCTCGCCGAGACCGACCCCGAGCTCGTCCACCTGGAGATGGACGTCTACTGGGCCTACGTCGGCCAGTACCGCTACTCCCGCCGCCCCGACGGCACCCCCGCCCCCTTCGACCCGCTGGACTACGTGCTCGCCCAGCCCCACCGCTTCCCGCTCTTCCACGTCAAGGACGGCGACCGCGACGACTCCGCCGTCCCCTACGGCTACCGCATGACCGACGTCGGCGACGGCGACATCGACTACCGGCGCTTCATCTCCGAGGTCACCCGCACCCACCACGGCCGCCCCGGCCACCACTGGCAGGCCGAACGCGACAACCCGGTCGACTCGCTCTCCTTCGCCCGCCGCTCCAGCGCCCACCTCCACTCCCTGAGGGAGAAGGACTGAGGGAGAAGGACTGACCCGGGACCGGCCCCTCCGTTCTCCCCCCCCGGAGGCCCGTCAGCCGATCCCCTGACGGTCCGCCTCCAGGGCGAAGGCCCGGTCCGCCGCCTGCGGCACCGTGCGCTCCACCAGCTCCGTCAGGAGCACACGGTGCCGCAGCAGCGGCTCCCTGCGGTCCTCGGGCACCAGCGCCAGCAGGTCGTCGAGCCCCGCCAGCATCCGCCGCGACACCTGCGGACTGCCCACCGCGCAGCCCCGGATCTCGGCGAACCCCAGATCCACCAGGTCCACCCACCCCGGCACGTCCTGCACCAGCCGCACCGCCCCGCGGCCGTCCCGCCCGTCCCGGTACGCCACCGCGCCCAGCGGCCGGCGGGCGAGCGACGCCAGGAGCTGGACGATCCGGTCCAGGCACTGCACCGCCGTCGTCGGATCGTTCACGGCGGGCGACAGGGCCCGCAGCGCGATGTCCGCGAGCTGCCGCAGCCCGAAGCCGAGGTCCTGGTGGAAGGTCCGCTCGATCCCCACCGACACGGAGGACGAGAGCCCCTTCGGCGCCGCCCCGCCGTGCACCGCCAGGATCGGCGTGCCCGGCACCACGAAGTCCCCGATCCGCGGCAGCAGCCGCAGCACCAGACCGTGCCGCCGCGCCGCCCGCACCAGCCGCGCCACGTTCACGTCCCGCAGCACCCCGGCCCGCCCCCGGTGCACCACGTGCCCGGTCACCGGCCCGAGCTCGGCGCCCCCACCCTCGTACGACGGCGTCTTCGCGAGCACCCGGAACGACTCCCAGGCGATCCGGTCCACCACGTGTCCCACCCGCATCAGCCGCAGCGTCGAGTTCACGTACGCCACGAAGAGCAGCAGGCTCAGCCCCACCATCACCAGCGTGAGGATCGACTGCAGCAGGGGAACGGACGTCACGAGCCGGGGATCGGTCTCGCTCTCGTACGAGGTCAGCACGAGCAGTGACAGCAGGAAGGTGGCGAGGAAGACCGCGAGCGTCGCCTTGGTGATGCGGCTGCGGACGAAGATCCGCACCACGCGCGGGCTGAACTGCCCACTGGCCATCTGCACGGCCACCAGCGAGATCGAGAACACGACGCCGATGAAGGTCATCATCGCCGAGCTGACCGTGGTCACGACCGTCTTCGCGTCCTCGGCGATCCCGGCCAGGTCGCCGACGACCTCGTACTCGCCCTCCTCCCGCAGCACCTCGACGATCTTCGTGTCGAGGTCGGCGCACGCCCACCACAGCACGCAGATCGCCACCATGGCCGCGACCGGCGCGAACCAGAAGGTGTCCCGTAGGTGCTCCCGCAGCGGTGACAGCATCCGGGGCCTGCGGTAGGGGAGGGCGGCGGGGGAAAGGTGGCTCACCTGGCGCAGGCTAGGCCCAGCCGCCCCCACTGACCACGGGAAACGCTGGTGAAAGCCACCTCGAACCCCTGGTAGAGTTATCCATGTCGCCGCGGGGAACACCCGAGCGACACGACACCTCGTCCGGGTGGCGGAATGGCAGACGCGCTAGCTTGAGGTGCTAGTGCCCTTTATCGGGCGTGGGGGTTCAAGTCCCCCCTCGGACACCGTACGGAAGGACCCCGACACATGTCGGGGTCCTTCCGCGTTTGCGCGCTCAGGACCTCAGAAGGCCGCGTCCTCGGCCTTGCGCGCCACGACCAGCCGGCAGTGCGGGCTGCCGTCGTCCCGGAGGCCCAGGGACCGGACCGGGAGCAGCTCGACGCGGAAGCCGGCGTCCTGGAGGCGGGAGCGGACGTCGGCGAGGCGGAAGGTCCGGTAGTACATGACGAAGGGCGGCCGCCACAGAGCGTTGCGGACCCGCATCACCGCGTCGAAGCCCCACAGCGTCCAGTACGGGACGGACCCCACCGGCGGCGGGGCCGGCAGCGGGAAGGCGAGGACGCCGCCCGGGCGCAGGGCCGCGTGGACCTGGCGGAACAGGGTGCGCTGGTCGGCCGGCAGGAAGTGGCCGAAGGCGCCGAAGCTGACGGCCAGGTCGAAGGCGGGTGCGAAGGGGAGGGCCAGGGCGTCGGCCCGTACGAGGGTCGCGGTGGGGTGGGCGCGGCGGGCCTCGGCGAGCATGCCGGCGCTGAAGTCGACCCCGGTGATCCGTCCCGCGCACACCGACCGCAGCACCCCGAGACCGGCGCCGGTGCCGCAGCACACGTCCAGGCCGGAGTCGAAGGGCCCGAGCGGGTCCAAGGTCTCGGCGACCGCGGTGAGCAGCCGGTCCGAGGTGCGGAACGGGGTGGCGTCGAACTTGTCCGCGAGCAGGTCGTAGCCGTGCTCGACCGACGACAGCGCCTGACGGGTCAGCTCGCGGAGCGTGGGGCCCTCGGGGGAGAACATGCCCCGACCCTACGGCCCGGGGAGCGGGCGGGCCAGGAGTTCCGTGCGTCGCGGCCGGTCATGGCGATCACAGCGGGCTGCGCACCTGCGGAGGCACGGTCCACGCCGGGGCGATCCCGGTGAGCTGGCAGATCAGCAGGTAGAGCGGGATGGGCGGGGTGTACGGGGAGTCGCCGTCGGGGTGGTGGATCAGCCGGGGCCTGCGGTCGGGGATCACGGCGCCCGGGCCGTAGCAGGCCGGCAGCGGCCAGGTGAGGTCGAGGTCGGAGCCGGACGGCACCAGCCACCACCACCAGTCGCTGTCGGCGTACACGCAGCCCTTCGCGGGCAGCCGGGACAGGATGCGGAAGCCGTAGCGGGCGGGGACGCCCACCGCGTCGCAGCCCAGGGTGGTCGGGAGGTCGACGGGCACGAAGAGGCGGGTCACGGCGGCCGGCTCGACCGGTGCCGCGGGGGAGAGCGGATTCCGGGAGGCGTTCCCGGGGCTCTTGCGGGCGCGCGGGAGCAGCAGTGTCGCCATGGACCTCAGCACGGCTCTCCCATGCCGTGGGCGAGCTCCGCCCACACGATCTGGGCGGTGCCGTGGCCGGTGCGGTCCGCGCCCCAGGCGCTGGCCAGGGCGTCGACCAGGATGAGGCCCCGGCCGCGCTCCTCCTCGCCGCAGTCGCGGATGCGCGGTCCCGCGGGACCGCCCTCGTCGCGCACGGCTATCCGCAGCCGCTCCTCGCCCTCGCGCAGCTCGCAGACGACCCGGGCGCTCGCGGTGTGCACGACGGCGTTGGTGACCAGCTCCGAGACGACGAGCGCGACCGTGTCGCGTATGTCCGGGCCGCAGCCCCAGAGGATCAGCCGTTCCTCCGCGAGCCGCCGGGCGCGGGCGACCGACTCGGTGCGGGCGGGCAGTTCGAAGGCGAAGCGGCGGACGTCGGTGTGGGGCCGTGGGCGCTGGGGCATGACGCGGGGACTCATGAGACCTGAGGAGTGCGCGTTACCAGAAGCCACGACCGGATCCTCACAACAGTGGGCAGCAGTGCCGTACGCATCCCTCCGCCTCGAAGCGCACGGCGGCATGCGTACTGGTTCATCGGAATACTCTGCTCCTGAGTCGGACACTTGGCAAGCGGCACTCTGAAAAATGCAGAGTGCTGTGTTCTCTCTGGCCGTGTTCATGGCACACTCGTCGAAACAGCGCGTCGGGGAGGTCTTCTTAAGTGAGCGAGCCGCGGTCCGCCCCCACCGTGGGACAGGTCGTCCTCGGCAAGCGTCTCCAGGATCTGCGCGAACGGGCCGGCCTCAAGCGGGAAGAGGCCGCCAGGATCCTGCGGGTCGCCCCGGCCACGATCCGGCGCATGGAGACCGCCGAGGTCGCGCTGAAGATCCCGTACGTCCAGCTCCTGCTGAAGGCGTACGGCATCACGGACTCCGAGGCGGAGGGCTTCGTCGCCCTCGCGGAGGAGGCCAACCTGCCCGGCTGGTGGCAGCGCTTCCACGACGTGCTGCCCGGCTGGTTCTCCATGTACGTCAGCCTGGAGGGGGCGGCGAGCCTCATCCGGGCCTACGAGCCCCAGTTCGTCCCCGGTCTGCTCCAGACCGAGGACTACGCCCGTGCCATTCTGCGCAGCGGGGCCGTCGGCGGCAGCAACGACGCCGAGGAGATCGACCGGCATGTAGCCCTCCGCATGGAGCGCCAGTCCCTGCTCACCAGGGAGGACGCGCCCAAGTTCTGGGTGATCATGGACGAGACGGTCTTCCGCCGACCGGTCGGCCACGGGCCCGAAGTGATGCGCGACCAGCTCGACCGGCTGCTCGAAGCGTCGGAGCTGCCGAACGTCACCCTGCAGATCGCGGAGTTCGCGTCCGGCCACCACCCCGGCACCTACGGACCGTTCGTCCTCTTCCGCTTCGCCATGCCCGAACTCCCGGACATGGTCTACAGCGAGTACCTGACCGGCGCCGTCTACCTCGACGCGCGCCCCGAGGTGGCCTCCCACCTCGAGGTCATGGACCGCATGGCGGCCCAGGCCGCGACTGCACAACGCACGAAGGAGATTCTCCGGAATCTCCGCAAGGAGCTGTGAATGGATCGCATATACAACGGCATGCCCGCCGCCGAGCTCGGTGCCGAGGGCTGGCACAAGCCGTGGAGCGGCGGGAACGGGGGCAACTGCGTGGAGGCCATGAAGCTGGCCGACGGCAGAGTCGCCGTGCGACAGTCCGCAGACCCTGAGGGACCCGCGCTCATCTACACCCACGGAGAGATCGCCGCCTTCATCCAGGGGGCCAAATCAGGCCAGGCTGACTTCCTGCTCACCTGAACCTTCCGTCCCCGCCCTCACATCGCGTAACTCTTGCTGTAAGCGCCACCGTCGTCCCGCCGAGGAGAGCCGATGACCCAGGACCCCGCGTCCGTACGCAGCGAACTGCGCAGCGACCTGCGGATCGACACCAGCAAGCCGCATCCCGCGCGGATGTACGACTGGTTCCTGGGCGGCAAGGACAACTACCCCGTCGACGAGGAGATGGCCCGCCAGCTCCTCACCGTCGACGCCCGGGGCCGGGACATGGCCCGGGTCAACCGGGCCTTCATGCACCGCGCCATCCGCTGGCTCAGCGCCAACGGCATACGGCAGTACCTGGACATCGGCACCGGCATCCCCACCGAGCCCAACCTGCACCAGATCGCGCAGGAGGCCGCGCCGGAGGCCCGGATCGTCTACTGCGACAACGACCCCATCGTGCTCGCGCACGCCGCCGCGCTGCTGCGCTCGACCCCGGAAGGGGCCACCGAGTACATCCAGGCGGACGCCCGCGAGCCCGAGGTGATCCTCGAAAGGGCCGGAAAGGTCCTTGATTTCGACCAGCCCATCGCGCTGTCGATGCTCGCCCTGCTCCACTTCGTCGGCGACGAGGACGGTGCCTACGAGCTGGTCGCCAAGATCGTCGACAAGCTCGCCCCCGGCAGCTACCTCGTGCTCTCCCACGTCACCGGCGACTTCGACCCCGAAGGCGCCGCCAAGGCCGCCGCCATGTACAAGGCACGCGGCCTGACCCTGCGGCCGCGCTCGCGCGAGGAGCTGGCCGCGTTCTTCGACGGCCTCGACCTGGTCGAGCCCGGCGTGTCCCTCACCGCCGAGTGGCACCCGGAGCTGGGCGAGCCCGTACCGGTCCAGGGCGACGACCCGATTCCGGGCTGGGCGGCGGTCGGACGCAAGCGCTGACGATCCCGTACGGACGAGGAGGGGCCCGCGGACGACTCCGCGGGCCCCTCCTCGTTCGTACGCCTACTCGGGCCTGACCAGCGTCACCAGGAAGCTCCGGGCCGGGCTCACGTTCCCCGCCGCGTCGATCGTCCGGTACTCCACGGTGTGCGTGCCGTAGTCGGGCGTGGCGTCGTCCCACGGGACGGCCCTGCTCCGGCCCAGCTTGCCGTAGACGAGATCGTCGATCACCGTGCCGGAGGGCGAGAAGCGGAACGGCGCCGAGGCGTCGGTCGGCCAGCCGTAGTACGTGTACCAGCCGTCACCGTCCACCCGGAACTGGCTCACCACCGCGCCCTCCCGGTCGTCCCGCGCGGTCAGCCGCATCGTGAACTCCCCGTCGTACACGTACTCCACCGGCTGCCCCGGCCGGTGCACCGTGCGCAGCGGAGGCGACAGCTCGTACGCGGCGGAGGCGGCGCGCGCGTCCACCGTCCACCTCAACTCCGCGCCGCTGCCCGGGATGCCGGCCGTGAGGGTGTGGCTGCCGGGGGAGAGCCGCAGCGACCGCAGATCGAGGTCGCGGTCGTTGCCCGGGTTCGGCACCGTCTCCCCGTCGAGCCGCCAGCGCACCGCGACCGTCCCGCGCACCGGGTGAGTGGTGTCCGCGTGCACCACCGAACGGGCGCCGACGGGAGAGGCCGTCGAGGTGTGCCCGGTGAAGGCCGGCGCGACCTCCTCCCGCCGCGTGGTGAGCGCGGGGTTCACCGTCCAGGCGACCGTACGGGTGAGGGCGGCCGACGCCCGCACCGCCGGATCCCGCACGAACGGCGTGGGGTCCGTGACCTTCGCCGTCAGCGTGTGCGTACGGCCCCGGGGCAGATCCAGGGACCGCAGGTCGACCGTGCGGGCGCCACGGGTGTCGAGCAGCCGGCCGTCGAGCCGCCACTCCACGGCGAGTTCACCGCCCACCGGGTGCATCGTGTCCACCCACACCGAACGGTCGGCCCCGATCGGCGCCGTGTTCGGGGTGTGCGCCTGCACCAGGTCCACCTTGGCCGAGATCGCCCGCACCATGACCTCGCGCTCCACCTGGTCGAAGGCGTAGCCCAGCGTCTTCATGAGGGAGTGGCGGCTGGGCCGCCAGACGCCCGTGGTGCTGTAGAGGCCGCCCTCGTGGCGGCCGATGACCCCGCCCGACTCGCTCTCCTCGCCCAGCCAGCGCCACCACTTGGCCCGCTGTTCCCGCATCTGGCGTTCCGTCAGGAGGGTGTGGTGGACGGAGGACGGCTCCCCGCCCGTGTACGCGCCGCCCGGCACCCCGCGCGCGTAGTAGTCGTACTCGTCCTGGAGCCCGCCGAGCGAATGCCCGATCTCGTGCGGGGTGATGAGCGCCGACAGCGCGTTGCCGCCGGAGGCCGTGGCGTAACTGCCGCCCGCGCCGCCGTAGGTCGTGCTGTTCGCGAGCGCCACGATCTGCCGGTTCGCGCGGCCGGTGCCGGGCACCAGGTCGGCGAAGGAGGCGGCCTTGCCGCCGTCGACGGTCAGCAGCCGCTGCACGCCGGCGGCGTTGCAGCCGCCCCAGAAGCCCATGTCCAGGGCGGTGTCGCGGGCCGGCGCGTCGAGCCCCGGGTCGCAGTCCACGCCCGACTCGCGGGACGGGATCTCCACCGCCCACACATTGATGTACGAGCGGTAGGAGGCGAACGGCTCGATGCTCCACAGCATGCTCAGATGCCGCTCCACGTGGGCCCGGAACTCCGGCATCTCCTCGGCCGTGTACCCGTCGCCCATGACCACCAGGTTGAACCGCCGGTCCGCGGGACCGGTCGTCTGGACGGGCACCACGGTCGCCCCGTCCGACTCGGCGGTGGCCGGACTGCCCGCGGCCGCGGACCCCGTGCTCACGAGTCCCGCGGCCAGCAGGCAGCCCACGACAAGCCGGGCCACTCCGCGTCGAACACCCCTGCGTCGCTGTGAAGTCATGGGGCGCGAGCCTAGGCCGCGCTCCCGACGCCGTAAAGATGTTCGTCAGCCGTCCATCTCAGCGACGGAGATAGGCCAGTCCGGCGTGCTCGGCCGTGTAGCCCTCGACCAGTCGGCGGGCCACCGTCACCGAGTCGACCAGCGGATGCAGCGCGAAGGCCCGCACCGCCGCCGCCCGCGAACCGCTCTCCGCCGCGGCCAGCACCTCCCGCTCCACCGCCTTCACCGCCGTCACCAGACCGACCGCGTGGGACGGCAGCGGCTCCACCGACACCGGATGGGCGCCGGCCGCGTCGACGAAGCACGGCACCTCGATCACCGCGTCCGCGTCCAGGACCGACAGCGTGTGCCGGTTGCGGACGTTGAGGATCAGCGTGGCCCGCTCGTTGCGCGCGACGGCCCGCATCAGCGCCAGCGCCACCTTCTCGTAGCCGCCCGACTCCAGGTCCTCGTCGGCCCGTTCACCGACGCCGGCGGCCTCCCGGTTGTGCGCCATGTAGGTCGCCTCGCGGTCGGCGAGCGTCCGCCGCCAGGCGGCCAGCGCGGGCGTGTCCGGCTTGCCCATCTCCTCGTAGAAGCCGGACTGCTGGTCGAGCAGGAAGGCGCCCCGCGTCTTCTCCGCCTCCCGATAGGCCCGGACCGCCTCGCGGTTGAAGTAGTAATAATGCAGATACTCGTTGGGGATCGCGCCGAGCGACCGCAGCCACTCCGTCCCGAAAAGCTTCCCTTCCTCGAAGGAGCCGAGCAGGGCGTCGTCCTCGAAGAGCCGCGGCAGTATGTCACGTCCGCCGACCCGCAGCCCCCGCAGCCAGCCCAGGTGGTTGAGGCCCACGTAGTCGATCCACGCCTCGTCCGGGCGCGCGCCGAGCACCCGCGCCACCCGCCGTCCGAGCCCCACCGGCGAGTCGCAGATGCCGATCACCCGGTCGCCGAGGATCCGCGACATCGCCTCCGTGACCATGCCGGCCGGGTTGGTGAAGTTGATGACCCAGGCGTCCGGGGCGAGTTCGGCGATCCGCCGGGCGATGTGCGTCACCACCGGCAGGGTCCGCAGCCCGTACGCGATGCCGCCCGCGCCCACCGTCTCCTGCCCCAGCACGCCCTCGGCCAGCGCGATCCGCTCGTCGGCGGCCCGGCCCGCGAGCCCGCCCACCCGGATGGCGGAGAAGACGAAGTCCGCGCCGCGCAGCGCCTCGTCCAGATCCGTCGTCGCGCTCACCACCGGCGCGTCCGGCACCCCCGCGCCCTGCTCGGCGAGCACCCGGGCGATCGCCGACAGCCGCCCGGCGTCCAGGTCGTACAGGGTGACATGAGTGACCCGTCCCTCGGCGTGGTCGCCGAGCAGGGCGCCGTACACGAGCGGCACCCGGAATCCGCCGCCTCCGAGAATCGTCAGTTTCATGCTCGTACGCTACTCGGATGCACGTACTGAGCAGCAGGATCCTGCTCCGCCCGACCGACCCCGAACGCTCCCGCCGCTTCTACGGCGAGACCCTCGGCCTCGCCGTCTACCGCGAGTTCGGCACCGGCCCCGACCGCGGCACCGTCTACTTCCTCGGCGGCGGCTTCCTCGAACTCTCCGGCCGCGCCGCCACCGCGCCGCCCGAACCCGAACTCCGGCTCTGGCTCCAGGTGGCCGACGTCCACGCGGCCCGCGAGGAACTGCGCGGCACGGACGTCCGGGTGCTGCGCGAACCGGTCACCGAACCGTGGGGCCTGATCGAGATGTGGCTCGCCGACCCGGACGGCGTACGGATCGCGGTCGTGGAGGTCCCGGCGGACCACCCGCTCCGCCACCGACCGTAGACGCGGCGCACGGACGCGGCGAAATTCGCTGGCCGCCACCGAACGGGCGTCCTACGGTGGCGATCATGCTGCCCCCGGTGGAGACGGACCAGGAGTGGGACGCGGTCGTCCCCGACGAGACCGTGATGCGCCCCGGCGCGGAGGACCTCTGCGCGCGCCTCGGCTTCGCCGGCGCGGCGCTGACACGGTTCCCCGACGGCTCGCAGCCGGTGTACGCGGTGGGGGACGGGCACGTGCTCAAGCTGTTCCCGGGAGCCGCCGCCCGCGACGGCGTCGCCGAGGGGCGGGTGCTCGCCCACGTCGAGGGGCGGCTTCCGGTGCGGACCCCGGAGGTGCGGGCCGCCGGGGCGTACGAGAACGGCTGGCGGTACGTCCTGATGTCCCGGCTCCCCGGCGAGAACCTCGCCCAGGTCTGGGACCGCGTCCCGCGCGCGCACCGCGAACGGCTCGTCACCGAGATCGGCGAGACGCTGGCCGCCCTGCACGCCCTGGACCCGGAACCGCTGGCCGACGTCCTCGGCCCGGGCGACTGGGGAGCCTTCGTCGACCGGCAGCGGGCCGGCGCGGTGGCCCGGCAGCGGGCGTGCGGACTGGGGCCCGCGTGGCTGGAGCAGATCCCCGGCTTCCTCGCCTCCGTCCCCCTGCCGCGCGCCCCTCGCCCGTGCCTCCTGCACACCGAGGTCATGCAACAGCACTTCCTCGTCGCCCCCGACGGCTGGCGGCTCACCGGCTTCTTCGACTTCGAGCCGGCCATGATCGGTGACGCCGCCTACGACTTCGTGGGCGTCGGCCTGTTCGTCACCCGCGGCGACCCGGCCCTGCTGGCCCGCCTCACCCACGCGTACGGCCGGACGGTCGAGCCGTCCACGGCGCTCGCGTACACCCTGCTCCACGTCTACAGCAACCTCCCCTGGTACCTCCGCGAACGGGGCGTGACGGAGGAGGGGAAGCTGAGCGCGCTCGCCGAGTCCTGGTTCGGGACGGTGTGACCACCGGGACCCCCGGTGCACCGTTCAAGATCGTCGAGAGCAGAATGTCCGCATGGCGACAACCAATCTGCCCACGACGGCAGTGCTCGAGGACGCCCCGGCGATCAGCCACACGCTGGCCCGGGCCTTCGACGACGACCCGATGATGCGCTGGTTCTTCCCCGAGGACGCCTCGCGCGAGGCGACCCTGGGCCGCTACTTCTCCACCCTCTTCACCCGCCAGTACCTCCACAACGGCGTGTGCGAGCGCACCGACGCCGCCGCGGCCTTCTGGGTGCCGGCCGACGCGCAGGAGAAGGCCGTTCCCGACGCGGAGACCATCCAGGAGCTCATCGGCATCCTCGGTGACCGCGCCGGCCTGTTCAAGGAGGCCGTCGAGACCGCCGCCGCGCACGCCCCGAGCGCCCCGCACTGGTCCCTCGCCCTCATCGGAGCCGACCCGGTCGCCCAGGGCACGGGACAGGGCGCCGCCCTGCTGCGCTCGGGCCTCGCGAAGGCCGACGCGGCCGGCCAGGCCACCTACCTGGAGTCCTCCAAGGCCGCCAACCTCCCCGTCTACGAGCACTTCGGCTTCACCGTGCGCGAGGAGTTCGCACTGCCGGGCGGCGGCCCGGTCCTGTGGGGGATGTGGCGCGACCCGCGCTGACGCGGAACCTCGGCGGGGCGGGCGGCCGGCGGCACGGGACAATGGAGCCATGTCCCGACGCAAGGCTCGCCCCGCCCGTTCCGCCCGCACCGCCGCTCCCGCGCCCGCTCCCGTGGTGAGCGCCGACTCGCCGTGCCCCTGCGGGCTCCCCGCCTCGTACGGCGCCTGCTGCGGACGCTTCCACGCGGGACCCGCCACCGCGCCCACCGCCGAACTGCTCATGCGCTCGCGCTACAGCGCCTTCGTCGTCCGCGACGAGGCGTACCTGCTGCGCACCTGGGCGCCGGAGACGCGGCCCGGCGCGATCGACTTCGACCCCGGGATGCGGTGGGCGGGCCTGGAGATCGAGGAGACCGGTGACGGCACCGCCTTCCACCAGCACGGCACGGTGACCTTCCGGGCCCGCTTCACCCAGGCCGGGGTGCCGGGAGAACTGCACGAGCGGAGCCGGTTCGCGCGGCACGAGGGGGCGTGGGTGTACGTGGACGGGGAGTTCCTGGACTGAGTGAGGGTGTCGCCCTCACCGCACCCCCGCGCCCACCGTCTCCCGGTCGCCCCGCGGCAGTCCCTGCGCCAGGTCCTCCGCGATCAGCTTCTTCGCGATCGCGTCGGTCGCCGCCCGCAGTTCCGGGCCGCTCGGCCGGCCGCTCTCGCGTTCGACGCGCTCGCTGAGCCAGTCGCCCCAGGCCCTGGTGATGACCTCGGCCTCCCGCTTGCCGGCCGGTGTGTGCGACAGAAGGGTGCCGTCCCGGGTGAGGAAGCCCTCGTCGACCATGCGGTCGAAGACCGGCAGCAGCACCTCGGGCGGGACCCGGCGGCCCGCCGCGATCAGGCCGAGGCTGGCGTGGCCCACCAGTCGGGTGAAGAGCTCCACCTGCATGACGGCCCACGCACCGGCGGGGTCCAGCCGCGTGTCGGACGCGTTGACGATCCGTCGGGCCGTGTGGACGTCGGTCCCGCGGATGATCCGGCCGACCGCGAGTTCGAGCAGCTTGGCCGAGTCACCGCTGGTGGTGGGGGAGGCGAAGCCCTCGCCCATGTCGGGCGCGGACGCCCGGACCGTGTCCCGGAGCGTCACCTGCTTGAGGAAGAGCGCCACGACGAGGCCGACGGCCGCGACCGGCACGGTCCAGAGGAAGACGGTGTGCAGGGTGTCGGCGTACGCGTCCACGATCGGCGCCGCCACCCGCTCGGGCAGCCCGTGCACACCGGCCGGACTCTGCGCGGCCCCGGCCACGGCCCCCGGGTCGAGACCGAGGGGTGCGCCGACGGCCGTGGCCCCGGCGACGCCCTCCGTCAGGTTGGGCGTGAGGGCGTTGGCGTAGATGGTGCCGAAGACGGCGGTGCCGAAGGCGCTGCCGAGCGTACGGAAGAAGGTGACGCCCGAGGTGGCGGTGCCCAGGTCCGCGTAGTCGACGGTGTTCTGGACGGCGATGGTGAGGACCTGCATGCACAGGCCGATGCCGGCGCCGAGCACGAACATGTACAGGGACTCCAGCCAGGTTCCGGTCGCGGGCCCCATCAGGGACAGCAGGTAGAGGCCGACGCCCATCACCAGGCAGCCGGCGATGGGGAAGATCCGGTACCGGCCCGTCTTGCTGACGACGTTGCCGCTGAAGACGGAGGCGATGAGCAGGCCGACGACCATGGGGAGGGTGCGGATGCCGGAGGTCGTGGCCGAGTCCCCGTCGACGTATTGCAGATAGGTCGGCAGGAAGATCATCGCGCCCAGCATCGCGAAGCCGACGACGAAGCTGAGCACCGAGCAGACCGTGAAGACCGGGTCGCGGAACAGCCGTATGGGCAGCATCGGTTCGGCCGCCCGGGTCTCCACGAGGCAGAAGAGCGCGAGCGCGATCAGGCCCCCCGCGAAGAGCCCGATGATGACGCCGGAGCCCCACGCGTACTCGTTCCCGCCCCAGCTTGTCGCGAGGATGAGGGCGCTGGAGCCCGCCGCGACCAGCGCGATGCCCGCGTAGTCGATGACCGGGCGGCTCGCGGAGCGTACGGACGGGATGGAACGGGCGGCGGCGATGACGACCAGGATCGCCAGGGGCACGTTCACGTAGAACGCCCACCGCCAGCTCAGGTGGTCGGTGAACAGGCCGCCGAGCAGCGGGCCGACGACGGTGGAGACGCCGAACACGGCCCCGATCGCGCCCTGGTACTTGCCGCGTTCGCGCAGCGGGATCACATCGGCGATCAGCGCCATCGAGGTGACCATGAGCCCGCCGGCTCCGATGCCCTGGAGACCACGCCAGACGATCAGCAGCGTCATGTTGGTGGCGAAGCCGCACAGGAACGAGCCGGTGATGAAGACGACCGCCGAGATCTGGAAGATCACCTTGCGGCCGAACAGGTCGCCGAACTTGCCGACGAGGACGGTCGCGACCGTCTCGGCGAGCAGATACGCGGTGACCACCCAGGACATGTGCGCGGCGCCGCCGAGGTCCGAGACGATCGTCGGCAGCGCGGTGCCCACGATCGTCTGGTCGAGCGCGGCCAGGAGGACACCGAGCATGATCGTCCCGAAGACGATGGTGCGGCGGCGGCTGTCGAGCACCGGGGGCGCGGCGGCGGAGGGCGCGGGCGCTGCTTCGCTGGTGGTGGTCACGCTGGCAGCCTCACACCGGCGGCCGGGTCCCGCATGCGGAGTACGCCCGAACCGGTGCGGGGCGGGGGCCGCGCCCCGAACGGCGCAACGCCGGAGGGTCAGAAGCCCGGCCGCACCGGCAGCTTCGGGTGGTGCTTCGCGAGGATCTTGTTGGCCCGGGCGAGCGCGGCGAGCGCGTGCTCGCGGTCGGCCCGGTCCTCCGCGCACAGCGGCCCGCGGAAGCGGTACACCTCGCGCGCCGCGCAGTCGGCGTCGACCTCGGCCTGGAGCACGTGCAGCGGCAGGCAGGAGCCGATGAGCGCGGCGACACGGTCGGGGATCGGCACGGGGACGAGGGGCGAGGGCGAGGCGATCACGATCGGTCCTTGTGGGTCTGTGTCCGGGGCTGGGTCGGTCGGGGCGGCGAGAGGGCTTCTCTCCTCTCTGCCTCTCCATACGTACCGGATGGCGGTGCCGGTTCGACGACGGCTCCGTCACCGCCGGGCAACAGCGGCGTGCGGCCTTCGGCGAGGCGTGCGGACGGCCGCGCGGACGCGCCGCGCGTTCCCGCAGGTGCGGGGTGGTGCGCGAGTCCGATCGCTCGTCAGTTCCCCGCACGACACGCCGAGAAGAGCCGATCGTCGCGCAAACCCGATGTGGGGCATCTCACGCCGCCGCCGGCGCGGAACGATCTCCGTACGGCCGGGGCGGGGTTACGAGAGGATCGCGCCGAGGTCGTACGAGACGGGCTCCTCCAGTTGCGCGTACCCGCAGGACTCGGGGGTGCGGTCCGGGCGCCAGCGCTTGAACTGGGCCGTGTGCCGGAAGCGGTCGCCCTCCATGTGGTCGTACCCCACCTCGCAGACCCGCTCGGGCCGCAGCGCCACCCAGGACAGGTCCTTCTTGCCCGTCCAGCGGCTCTGCGCGCCCGGGAGGCGGGAGGACTCGTGCGCGGCCTCGTCGGCCCAGGCCGCCCACGGGTGGCCGTCGGGCGGGTCCATGCGCAGCGGCTCCAGTTCCTCGACCAGTTCGGCGCGCCGCTTGGCGGTGAAGGCCGCGCAGACGCCGACGTGCTGGAGGGTGCCCCGGTCGTCGTAGAGGCCGAGGAGCAGCGAGCCGACCACCGGCCCGCTCTTGTGGAAGCGGTATCCGGCCACGACCACGTCGGCCGTGCGCTCGTGCTTGATCTTGTACATCAGCCGGGCGTCCGGCCGGTAGGGCAGGTCGAGCGGCTTGGCGATCACCCCGTCGAGCCCGGCGCCCTCGTACTGCTCGAACCAGTGCGCGGCGACCGTGACGTCTGTGGTGGCGGGGGCGAGGTGGACCGGGGGCTCGACCCCGGTCAGCGCGGTCTCCAGGACGGACCGCCGCTCGGCGAGCGGGGTGTCGAGGAAGGACTCGTCGCCGAGGGCGAGCAGGTCGAAGGCGATGAACCGGGCCGGCGTCGTCTCCGCGAGCATCCGGACCCGGGAGGCGGCCGGGTGGATCCGTTCGGTGAGCCGGTCGAAGTCGAGCCGGCCCTCGTGCGCGATGACGATCTCCCCGTCGACGACACAGCGCTCGGGCAGCCGGTCGGGGAGGGCCTCGGCGAGCTCGGGGAAGTAGCGGGTCAGCGGCTTGCCCGTACGGCTGCCGATGAAGAGCTCCGGGCCGTCCCGGTGGACGAGGGCGCGGAAGCCGTCCCACTTGGCCTCGTACTGCATGCCCGGCGGGATCGTCTTGACGGTCTTCGCCAGCATCGGTTTCACGGGCGGCATCACCGGCAGGTCCATGGGGAGATTGTCCGGTATGCGGGAGTTGTCGGCGAGCTCTAGGCTGACCCGCATGGCAGGCAAGGCGGCAGCGGTGGAGCTCGAGGTCGGCGACCGGACCGTACGGGTGTCCAACCCGGAGAAGGTCTACTTTCCCGAGACGGGTTACACCAAGCTGGACATGGTGACCTACTACCTGGCCGTCGGTGAGGGCGTCACCCGCGCCCTGCGGAACCGGCCGACCACCCTGGAGCGCTATCCCGACGGCGTGACGGGGGAGTCCTTCTTCCAGAAGCGGGCCCCGAAGTATCTGCCCGACTGGATCCCGACCGCCCACATCACCTTCCCCAGCGGCCGGTCGGCCGACGAGATGTGCCCCACCGAACCGGCGGCCGTGTTGTGGGCCGCGAATCTGGGGGCCGTCACCTTCCACCCCTGGCCCGTACGCCGGGACGACACCGATCATCCCGACGAGCTGCGCCTCGACCTCGACCCCCAGCCCGGCACCGACTACGCCGACGCCGTCCGCGCCGCCCACGAACTGCGCGCGGTCCTGGACGAGCACGGGCTGCGCGGCTGGCCCAAGACCTCGGGCGGCCGTGGTCTGCACGTCTTCGTGCCGATCCTGCCGAACTGGACGTTCACCCAGGTCAGGCGGGCCGCCATCGCCTGCGGCCGGGAGCTGGAGCGGCGGATGCCGGAGCGGGTCACCATCAAGTGGTGGAAGGAGGAGCGCGGCGAGCGGATCTTCCTCGACTACAACCAGACCGCCCGCGACCGCACCATCGCCTCCGCCTACTCCGTGCGGCCGCACCCGCACGCCCCCGTCTCCGCGCCGCTGCGCTGGGACGAGGTCGACGACGCCGTGCCGCGCGACTTCGACATCCGCACCATGCCGGCCCGCTACGCCGAACTCGGCGACGTGCACGCGGACATGGACGACGAGCGGTTCAGCCTGGAGTCCCTGCTCGAACTGGCCCGCAAGGACGAGGCGGAGCACGGTCTCGGCGACCTGCCCTATCCGCCGGAGTATCCGAAGATGCCGGGCGAGCCCAAGCGGGTCCAGCCGAGCCGGGCGAAGAAGGAGGGCTAGGAGCGCCGCGGTCGCGAGCCGCGGCCGTGCCGTTCGGCCAAAAACAACACGAACGGTCGTGCTAGCATTTTCTCGTATCGAGGACGATCGAGGAGATCCGGCATGTTTCCCAAGGCTCTGCTGGTCCGCACCGCGCTCAACGCCGCCGCCCGCGTCGCTCCCGCCCTCGCGGGGCGCGCGGTCTTCCACCTCTTCGTCCGCCCCGCCGGACGGGCCCGCCTCCAGCCGGCCGAGCAGCGCCTGATGGCCGCCGCCCGGGTCGACCGGATCCGGGTACGCGGCAAGGAGGCCGTCCTCTACGCCTGGGGCGACGGGCGGCGGCCGGTGCTCCTGGTCCACGGCTGGTCCTCACGGGCCTCGCGCCTCGCCGCCTTCGCCGAGGAACTGCTCGACCGCGGCTACAGCCCCGTCGCCTTCGACGCGCCCGGCCACGGCGACGCGCCCGGTCGCGCCACCAACATCGTCGAATACCGCGCGATCATCCGTGAGCTGCACGCCCGGCACGGCGACTTCGAGGCCGTCCTCGCGCACTCGTTCGGGGTGGTCGCCGCCCTCTTCGCGCTGCGCGACGGCGTGCGCACCGGCCGCTTCGTCGGCATCTCCGGCGTCGGCTCCTTCAGCCTGCTCACCGACTGGTTCCAGGGCGCCTTCGGTCTCACCGAGCACGCGCTCGGCGCGATGCGCCGCCACGTCGAGCGCCGGATCGTTCCGGGCGAGCCGGAGATCTGGCGCCGGCTGGACGCGGACTGGCGGCCCGACGACCTCGGCGCGCCCGTCCTGCTGTTCCACGACGAGGCGGACGAGATGGTCCCCCTCGCCCATGCCCGCTTCCTCGCCCGGGCGCACGGCGAGCGTGCCCGACTGGTCGTCACGCGAGGGCTCGGCCACCGGCGCATCCTGAAGGACCCGCAGGTGGTCGCGGAAGCCCTCGCGTTCATCACCGCGGAGCGCGGCGCGATCGCGGGCCCCGCGGGGCAGGCCAGGGGCGCGAGCGCGGGCCAGGCGGGGCAGGCCGGGGGCGCGAGCGCGGGCCAGGCGGGGCAGGCCGGGGGCGCGAGTGTGGAGCCCGCCGAGGTGGCGGGCGGGCCGGGCGTCGTCGCCCGCTGATCTACCGCCCGGCGGCCGGGGCGTCGATCTCCTCGCGCCCCCGGTCCGTCGTCTCCGCCCGCAGCAGCCGCGCGATCCCGCGCTCGGCCCGGGCGTACGGGGAGGGGTCCCCGAGAAGGACGGACTGGGCGTTGGCCGACTCCATGAGGGCGATGATCTCGAAGGCGAGCTGCGGGGCGTCGACGTCCTCGACGAAGCCTCCGGCCAGCCGGGCCTCCTCGATCGTCCGCTCCACGTAGGCGACCCAGTCGCGGCGGGCCTGCGCGACGGCGTCGTGGACCGGGCCCGTGCGGGCGTCGAACTCCGCCGACACCGCGTAGAAGAAGCAGCCGCCCTCGAAGATCCGCTGCGACGAGTACGCGAGCCAGTTCCGGCACAGCGCCCACACCCGGCCCGGGCCGGGCGGCAGGTCGGCCAGCGGGGTGACGACCTGGCCGACGAAGACGGCGGTGGCGGCCCGTACGGTGGCGAGCTGGAGCTCCTCCTTGGAGCCGAACAGGGCGAAGACGCCGCTCTTGCTCAGCTTGAGCTCGGTGGCGATCCGCCCCAGCGACAGCCCTTCGAGGCCCTCCACGGAGGCGATGTGCATCGTGCGGCCCAGGACGAGTCGCCGGGTCTGGTTGCCGCGCTCGACGCGCCCGTCCGTTCTGGTGCTGCCGCTCATGCCGCCATCGTACTGTCCGCACGACCGTGCGGACAGTCACCGTGCGGGCGGCCGCCGTGCGGGGGCCGCCGGGGTGCGCGCCGGCCGGAACAGGCGAGTCGGTCCCCGGCGCGCCGCGTTGAGCAGACGTTGATGCCGCGTTTAGGCCACCTGGTCAGTCTGGTTCCATGCAGACCGACACGATGCCCTCCGCCCCGCAGACCCTCATGGCTCCCGGCCTGGCCTCCGACCTGGCTCCCGACCTCTCCTGGCAGCAGGACGCGCTGTGCGCGCAGGCCGGACCGGAGTTCTTCTTCCCGGCGCCCGGCTCCTCGACCCGCGAGGCGAAGCTGCTCTGCGGGGCGTGCGAGGGACGCGTCGCGTGCCTGGAGTACGCGCTGAAGCACGACGAGCGCTTCGGGGTGTGGGGCGGGCTCTCGGAGAAGGAGCGGATCAAGCTGAAGCGGCGCCGCGGCTGAACGCGCCCGCCGCACGGGCCGCCGTATCCCGCCGCACGGGGTACCGCACGTGCCTCGCGGGCCCAGCGCGTCCGTCAGCCGGCCGCCCGGGCCGCCATCCGCGCCTTGCGCGCCGCGAGCCGCTCGTCGAACTTGCTCGCCTCGCCGTCCAGCCCGTCCAGATACAGACCCAGCTCCTCCTGGGCCTTCAGGCCCTCGGGGCCGAGGCCGTCGATCTGCAGCACCTTCAGGAAACGCAGCACCGGCTGGATCACGTCGTCGTGGTGGATGCGCAGGTTGTAGATCTCGCCGATCGCCATCTGGGCCGCCGCGCGCTCGAAACCGGGCATGCCGTGACCGGGCATACGGAAGTTGACGACCACGTCCCGCACGGCCTGCATCGTGAGGTCGGGGGCGAGCTCGAAGGCCGCGCCCAGCAGGTTGCGGTAGAAGACCATGTGCAGGTTCTCGTCCAGCGCGATGCGGGCGAGCATGCGGTCGCAGACCGGGTCGCCGGACTGGTGGCCGGTGTTGCGGTGCGAGATGCGGGTGGCGAGCTCCTGGAAGGCCACGTACGCGATCGAGTGCAGCATCGAGTGCCGGTTGTCGGACTCGAAGCCCTCGCTCATGTGGGCCATGCGGAAGCGCTCGAGCTCGTCCGGGTCGACCGCCCGCGAGGCCAGCAGGTAGTCGCGCATCACGATCCCGTGCCGGCCCTCCTCCGCCGTCCAGCGGTGCACCCAGGTGCCCCAGGCGCCGTCGCGGCCGAAGAGCGTGGCGATCTCGTGGTGGTAGCTCGGGAGGTTGTCCTCGGTGAGCAGGTTGACCACGAGCGCGATCCGGCCGACGTCGGTGACCTTGGACTGCGAGCGGTCCCATGCCTCGCCGTCCTCGAAGAAACCGGGGAAGTTCCGGCCGTCCGACCACGGCACGTACTCGTGCGGCATCCAGTCCTTGGTGACCTTCAGATGCCGGTTGAGCTCCTTCTCGACCACTTCCTCCAAGGCGTACAGCAGCCGTGCGTCGGTCCACTGCGCCGAACTGCCGAGATGGGAAGGGGTGAGCGTCACAGAAACTCCAGGGGGACGGGGGAGGGCATACGGAACTACCTACGGATTCGTAGGTTACGAGACCGTAGGTTAAGGCGTCGTAAGGGGACGGCCAAGCCCGTCTCGGCGATGTCCGGTTACGTTCCGTTATGCCCCCAGCTCCCGTGCGGTGCGGAGAGATCCAGGTCACGCGGATGGGGCACCCCGTTCACCCCTCCCCGCGTGACCCGGCGGCTACACACGGCAGACGCACACCCCTCCGGGCGTCACTCCACCGGCACCGCCCCCGCTCCCGGCGCCCCCGCGCCGAGACCCGCCCGCACGGCCTCGGCGGTCGTCGGCCGCAGCTCACCGTCGAGCAGCAGCCAGCGGGTGATCCCCAGCGACTCCAGGAACGGCACGTCGTGGCTCGCCACGACGAGCGCGCCCTCGTACGCGTCGAGCGCGGCCGTCAGGCTCCGTACCGACGCCGCGTCCAGGTTGTTGGTCGGCTCGTCGAGCATCAGCAACCGCGGCGCCGGTTCGGCCAGGAGGAGCGCCGCCAGCGTCGCGCGGAACCTCTCGCCGCCCGACAGCGTCCCCGCCGGCCGGTCCGCCCGAGCGCCCCGGAACAGGAAGCGGGCCAGCCGTGCCCGGATCTCGTTGGGCGTCGCCGCCGGAGCGAACCGGGCCACGTTCTGCACCACGGTCAGCCCGTCGTCCAGGACGTCGAGCCGCTGCGGCAGGAAGCGCAGCGGGACCCGCACCGCCACCTCGCCCGCGACCGGGGCGAGCTCACCCGCGATCGTCCGCAGCAGCGTCGTCTTCCCGGCGCCGTTCCGGCCGAGCAGCGCGACCCGCTCCGGCCCCCGCAGCTCGAACTCCCCGGCCACCCGGGCCCCGTACGGCAGCTCCAGGTCGCGCAGCAGCAGCACGCCCCGGCCCGGGTGGACGACGGTGCGCGGCAGCTCGATGCGGATCTCGTCGTCGTCCCGCACCATCTCCACCGCCGCGTCGAGACGCGAGCGCGCCTCCGCGAGCCGCTCGGTGTGCAGCGCGCGATGCTTGGCCGAGGACACCTGGGCGGCGGCCTTGCGGTTGTTGGCGACGATCTTCGGCACGACCTTGTTCTCGTAGCTCTTCTGCCCGTAGCGCTTGCGACGGGCCAACTTGGTCTCGGCGTCCGCCAGTTCGCGCCGCTGCCGCTGGACGTCGGCCTCGGCGACCCGCACCATCCGCTCGGCCGCCTCCTGCTCGACCGCCAGCGCCTCCTGATAGTCCGACCAGGTGCCGCCGTACCAGGCGACCTCGCCGTCCCGCAGATCGGCGATCTGGTCCACCCGCTCCAGGAGTTCCCGGTCGTGGCTGACCACGACCAGCACCCCCGACCAGGCGTCCACCGCCTCGTAGAGCCGGTGCCGGGCGTACAGGTCGAGATTGTTCGTCGGCTCGTCGAGCAGCAGCACGTCGGGCCGGGCCAGCAGCAGCGCCGCGAGCCGCAGCAGCACCGACTCGCCGCCCGAGACCTCGCCGATCGTGCGGTCGAGCCCGATGTGCCCCAGCCCGAGCTGGTCGAGCACCGCCCGGGCCCGCTCCTCCACGTCCCAGTCGTCACCGACGGCCGTGAAGTGCTCCTCCGCCGTGTCGCCCGCCTCGATGGCGTGCAGCGCGGCCCGGGTCCGGTCGATGCCGAGCACCCGGTCGACGCGCAGATCGGTGCGCAGCACGAGGTTCTGCGGCAGATAGCCGACCTCGCCGGCGACCCTGACCGTGCCTTCGGTCGGGGTCAGCTCACCGGCGATCAGCTTGAGCAGGGTGGACTTCCCCGCCCCGTTGAGACCGACGAGACCGGTCCGGCCGGGGCCGACGGCCAGCCGGAAGTCGTCGAGGACTCCGGTCCCGTCGGGCCAGGAGAAGGACAGGGACGTGCAGGTGATGAAGGTGGGGCGCGTAGACATGAGGGCCTCCCGAGTGCGCGACGTGGGCGTGGGCATCGCGTGTGAGACACCGGGCGCGGGCGGGAAGCCGAAGGGGCCGGAGAGGGACCGGAACGGCAGGCGGCTCGTACGCCGAGGTCGAGTACGGCACACGCGGCGGACGGCACGCGCGGCACGGTGTCTCGAACCTCAGACGAGCAACGGCCTTCTCCGATCGGGCGACAACAGGGCCAGGACGAAACGTTAGGACCGGGAGGCGGAGGGCCGCAAACGAATTAAAGGTGCTCCTCTTGAAGGTGCTCCTCCGGGAGAGCGAGGGCGCTCCCCCAGGACCTTCAGGGGTGCTCCTCCAGGAGGTGCGCCAGATCCCGGTCCCAGTCCAGGTACTGGTGCTCGCGGCCCCGCGGCACCAGGTGCTGCGAGCGCTCCAGGAAGGTGCGCAGCTCGTCCGTGCGGACGTGCACCACGGCCACGCCCTCGGGGGCGTGGAACTCCACCACCGTGCGGTCGTAGCCGTACGGGCGCAGCCGCACGTCCCCGACCCCCGCCGGTCCGTCCACGCCCTCGACGAGCAGCTCGCGCGCGAACGCCCACGACACCTCGACGCCCTCCAGGGTGGCGGGCGGCGGGAAGGCCATGCTCACGGCGTACGGGTCCTCGCGGTCGTACCGCAGGGTGGCGGCCACCGACTCCGTCCGGGGCGCGGACGCGACCAGCCGGGCCTGCACGGCCTGCTCGATGACGGTGGACATGGGCCAGCCTCCTGTCGCGCGGCTACGTTCTCCTGGCATCTCCCTGACACCAGGAGAGACGAGCGGAGGAGCCATGACGTGCACTGGAGGGGCACGTGAGCTGCGTCACCGCTCCTGCGGCCCGGTCGCCGCACGGCAGCGCCGGCCGGAGGGACCCCGGACGGGACCGGAGGCACTCTGGACGGGATCTCCGCGGTGGGCTAGCTTCCGGCGCCATGACGTCCATGGGGAAGACGAGACGAAAGACGCGTGGGGGACTGGCGGCGGGACTGGCCGGGGCGGCGCTCGCCGCGGCCCTGACGGCCCCGGCCCCGGCCCTGGCGCGGACCGCGCCCGAGGCGGAGACCGCCGGTGTGGGCTGGCGGCTCACCCCGACCGGGACGGACGCCCGCTTCCGCGGCCTCGCCGCCGTGAGCCGGTCCGTCGCGTGGGCCGCCGGTTCCCGGGGCACGGTGCTGCTCACCACCGACGGCGGAGCCGCCTGGCGAAACGTCTCTCCGCCGGGGGCCGGGGAGCTGGAGTTCCGCGACGTGGAGGCGTTCGACGCCCGCCGGGCCGTGGTCCTCGCCATCGGTGAGGGCGAGGCGTCCCGGATCTTCCGCACCGAGGACGGCGGGACGACCTGGACGGAGTCCTTCCGCAACCCCGACCCGCGCGCCTTCTACGACTGCATGACCTTCTTCGACCACCGGCACGGCCTCGCGATGAGCGACCCGGTGGACGGCAGATACCGCATTCTGTCCACCCGCGACGGCGGCCGCTCCTGGCACGTCCTGCCGAGCGACGGAATGCCGGAGGCCCTGCCCGGCGAGGCCGGATTCGCGGCGAGCGGCCAGTGCCTGGTGTCGTCCGGTCCCGAGGACGTGTGGCTCGCGACCGGCGGCGGGGCGACCGGCCGGGTGCTGCACTCCGCCGACCGCGGACTGACCTGGCGCGCCACCGCGACCACGATCCCGGCGGGGGAGGGCGCCAAGGGCGTCTTCGGGCTCGCCTTCCGCGACCGCCGGCACGGCATCGCGGTCGGCGGCGACTACCGCAAGGACCAGCCCTCGCCGCGCGCCGCCGCCGTCACCGACGACGCCGGCCGCGCCTGGACCGCGTCCACCACCCCGCCGCCCGCCTACCGCTCGGGCGTCGCCTGGCTTCCGCACTCCCGCTCCGCCGCCCTCGCCGTCGGCCCCACCGGCACGGACCTGACCACCGACGGCGGCCGCACCTGGCGCACCGTCGACACCGGCTCGTACGACACGGTCGACTGCACCCGCGACGGCGCCTGCTGGGCCTCGGGCGAGAAGGGCCGCATCGCGCGGGCGGAGGCCCGACCCCGGGCCGTGGGCTAGGCGGGCAGCTCGTCGCGGTACGGAGCGAGTCCCTCCACCGTCTTGGTGGCGTAGAACTCGACGATCCGGTACGCGCAGACCCCTTCGACGGTGAACGGGTCGGTCGCCACGATCTTCTCGATCTCCTCGCGACCGACCCCGCCGGCCAGGATCACCCCGCCGTCCCGCGGATTCTTCCGCCCGGACGCCAGGAACACCCCGGCGGCGTACTGCGCGTCCAGCCACTCGACATGGGCGGGGATCAGCGCGTCGACGCGCTCGACGGGCGCGGTGTAGGTCAGCTCCAGTACGAACATGATCGCCAGGCTACCCGGCGCCCTTCCGCGCCGACCGGGCGCGGGTGGCGCAGCACGACTCCACCGCTCCACCGCGTCGCGGGTCCCGCGCGGGTCGGATCGCGGGTCCCCTCGGGGAGGGGGTGCGGGGTGCGCGGGAGGCCGCGTCCCGTCTACCCTCCACGCCCGTGACCGAACTCTCCTCGCTGCACCGTGCGACGGCCGACGCCTACGACGCCGTCTCCGCGCTCTACTCCGCACTGCCGCGCCCCGACCTCGAATCCCTGCCCCTGGACCGCGCGGTGCTCGCCGCCTTCGCCGAGACCGTGCGGGGGGACGGCGGCGCGGCCGTCGTCGAGGTGGGGTGCGGGCCGGGCCGGGTCACGGCGCATCTGCGGGACCTGGGCCTCGACGTCTCCGGGGTGGACCTGTCGCCCGTGATGATCGGCCTCGCCCGCGAGACGTACCCGGACCTGCGGTTCGAGGTCGGGTCCATGGACGCCCTCGACCTGCCCGACGGGCGGCTCGGCGGCGTGGTGTCCTGGTACTCGGTCATCCACACCCCGCCGGAGGGCCTGCCCGGCTACTTCGCCGAGTTCCGTCGGGTCCTCGCGCCCGGCGGGGCCCTGCTGCTCGCCTTCTTCGAGTCGGAAGGCGACCCCGTCACGGCCTTCGACCACAAGGTCGCGACGGCCTACCGCTGGCCCGTCGACGACCTCGCGGCACTGGCCGCCGACGCCGGCTTCACCGAGATCGGCCGGATGCTGCGGGAGCCCGGCGAGGGGGAGCGGTTCCGCCGGGGCCGTCTGCTGATGCGCGCGACGCACTGACCACGGCCTCGCGGCCCCGCCTGCCCGTGCCCCGTGGCCCTGCGCCCCTGCGTCCCCGCCGCCCCGCCGCGTAGGGTCGCCGGCATGACGATCATCGAGATTCCCGACGGCTGGCCCGCCGACGAGGCGGCCGCCCTGGCCGTGCAGGAGGAGTTGCGGGGACGGCTCGTACGGGCCGAGGAGGGGCCGGCGGTCGGCGAGGGGAACGTCACCGGGGTCGACGTGGCGTACGACGACGAGCGGGACCTCGTCGCGGCGGCGGCCGTCGTGCTCGACGGGCGGACGCTCGACGTCGTGGAGGAGGCGACCGCCGTCGGGCGGGTGTCCTTCCCGTACGTGCCGGGGCTCCTGGCCTTCCGCGAGGTCCCCACCGTGCTCGCCGCCCTCGACCGCCTCACCGCCGACCCCGGGCTCCTGGTCTGCGACGGTTACGGGCTCGCCCACCCCCGCCGCTTCGGCCTGGCCGCGCACCTCGGCGTGCTCACGGGGAAGCCCTCGATCGGCGTCGCCAAGAACCCCTTCACCTTCACCTACGCGCAACCGGCCGAGGACCGGGGCGCGTTCGGCGACCTCGTCGCCGAGGGCGAGACCGTCGGCCGGGCCCTGCGCACCCGCGCCGGCGTGAAGCCGGTCTTCGTCTCGGTCGGCCACCGGGTCTCGCTGGAGCGGGCCTGCGCCCACACGCTGCACCTCACCCCGCGCTACCGCCTGCCCGAGACCACCCGCCACGCCGACGCGCTGTGCCGCCGGGCCCTCCAGGAGGCCCTGGGCGCCGGGACCGGCTGACGGCGTCAGGCCGCCCGGCGGCGCCGGAGGACGACGAAGGCGATGCCGCCGACCAGAAGGACCCCGGCCCCGACACCCAGCCCCACCACGAGCCCGTTCCCCGAGGTGTCCTCGTCCTTCGCGGCAACCGTCGCGCCGCCCTTCCCGGAGGACGGCGAGGGGCCCGGGGCGGCGTGGCCGCCGGTGTCGCCGAAGAAGAACACGGGGCTGTTCGCGGAGGGACGCGGGGTGCCGGAGACGTCCACGGTCAGCGTGATCGGGACGACGAGGCCCTTCGCCTCGTCGTGCGGCTCGGCGACCTGCGCCTGGATGTAGTACGTGCCGGGGACGTCGTACCCGCGGGAGTCGGGGCTCTTCGTGTCGTCCTGCTCGGTGATGTCCCAGGGCCCGCAGACCCGCTCGACGTGCCCGGTCCTGCCGGACAGGAGCTCGGTCACGCGGTGGTCCTCGTTGCACAGCGTCGACTCGCGCTGGGCGTTGTAGACGGTGACGGCCCACCCGCTGGTGGCGGACCGGGGGAAGTCGGCCGGGATCTCCACGCCCGCCCTGACCGTCAGCCGCTGGCCGGCCTGCAACTCCACCCGCCAGAAGGGGGCCTCACCGACGGCGAGGGACTGGCGGTGGGTGCCCGGTCCGATCGGGGTGGCGCTGTTGAAGGAGAAGCCGCCCTCGGCGTCCGCCCCGGTGCGGGGCTCCGGGGTCCGTGCGCCGGCCTGCCGGGTCGTCCGGTCGGCGATGCCGACGAGCAGCTCGACGGGCATCGGCTTGTCGCCGGGCCGGGTCACCTGGTTCTCGACCACGATGCAGCCGAGGTCGCCGGGCGCGGGCGTCTCGCCGCCCGCTCCGGGCCCGCTGCGGCCTCCGGTGGAGATGACGTTCGCCCAGCCCATCGACTGGGTGAACTCCCGCAGCCAGGCGGAGGGTTTGCCGTCGCCCAGCGGCCCGGCGGAGACGGCGATGATGGAACCGCGCGAGTAGCCCTCCTCGGCGACGGCGGTGGCGCTCACCTGGAGCCGCTGGTCCGGCCGCTTCCTGACCTTGTAGTAGAGGTCGCGCCCGCCGGTGAACCTGTCCAGGTACTGGCCGGGCGTGACCAGCGGAGCGTTCCGGCAGCCGTCGGGGGAGCCCGCGACCGGCTTCCCGGTGGCGTGGTAGGTCCGCCACGCCGTGCGGAACAGGGTGCCCAGGTTGTCGGTCAGCGAGTCCGCGTCGTCGGCATCCGCGTACGACCCGTCGGTCACGTCGGCGATGCACTTGAGCTGTGCCCGGGCCGAGGAGGGCGTCCGGAACCCGACCACGTCCACGGCGAGGTCGACGCCCTGGGCCTTGAGCTCGCGGGCCACCTCGCACGGGGGCGGCGGCGCACAGGTGTCGTCCCCGTCCGAGACCAGGACGATGCGGCGCTTGCCGCCGGTGCCGAGGTCCTCGGCGGCTTCCCTGAGCGAGACGCCGATCGGTGTGAACCCGACCGCCTTGAACCCCGCCACCCGCCGCGTGGCGTCGGCGCGCGCCGCCCGGTCCATCGGGGCGACCGGCAGGACCTGCTGCGTGTCGGCGCAGCCTTGCTTCCTGTCCTGCCCGGGGTACGTGGCGCCGTAGACGCGCAGTCCCAGCGGGGCCTGTTCGGGGGCGGTCTCGATGATCCGGGTGACCGCCTGCTTCGCGGCGGCGAGGCGGGTCTGCCCGCCGGCGTCGTTCTCGTTCATCGACCCGGACAGGTCGAGCACCAGGTTGATCCGCGGGGGCTCGGCAGCCTCGGGCGGCGGAGTGGTGGCGCTCGCGCTCGCCGCCGGTGACAGGAGTGTGCCGAGCAGCAGCAGGGGAGCGGCGGCGAGCGCGCGTCGTCGGAGTGGTCGGTGCATGAAGGTGATCTCCACGAGGGTCGGTCGGCCGGAACGTCGGGCCGGCCCGGCAGGTGAGTCTCCCCCGAAGCGCGCGTCCTTTCCACGGACGGTGCGTGCAGACAATGGCTCACGGCCCGCCCCGGCCGAGGGCGCCCAACGGATCCGGACGACCGGCCGAGTAGCTGAGTACCTGTACGGATACCCCGCGGTGACGCTCGGGCGGCAGAGTGTGCGGCATGACGTTCCCCGGTCCTGACACCCTCCGCTCCGACGCGCCCGGTTCCCGCACCGCGCCGATCGGCACCCTGCAGTGCGTCGTCCTCGACTGCCCCGACGTCCTGGAACTGGCCACGTTCTACCAGCGGTTGCTCGGCGGCGAGATCAACCGGCCGGATCCCCAGTGGGCGGTCGGCGAGTCCTGGGCCACGCTGCACGGGGCCTCCGGGGCGCCGGTGCTCGCGTTCCAGGGCGTGGCCGACCACCGGCCGCCGGTGTGGGGCGCGCCCGAGCAGCAGTTCCACATCGACGTGCGGGTGACCGATCTGGACGCCGCGCACGAGGCGGTGCTCGCGCTCGGGGCCTGGCGGCTCGACTCCCCCGAGGAGGACGAGGACCGGGCCTGGCGCATCTACGCCGACCCGGCCGGCCACCCGTTCTGCCTGGTCAGGCACTGAGCGCGGGGGCGGTTCAGCCCGAGTACGCCACCCGGAAGCGCAGGCCCGCCGCGCGCAGCCGCTCCAGGAGCGCGTCCCCCATCGCGACCGCCGTGGTGACCTGACCCGAGGTCTTCGGCAGCTCGTCGAGCGCGAGGCAGAGCGCCGACTCGGCGAGCATCTTCGCGGTCTCGTCGTAGCCGGGATCGCCGCCGGACACCTCGGTGAAGACACGGCGCCCGCCGCCCTCCCCGACGAACCGCACGGAGAACCAGCTTCGCGCCCGTCGTTCGGCGCTCGGGCCCTGCCCCGGCTCGTAACGCTCCATCAGCCAGCGCCGTACGAGGGAAAGTTGGGCCACGAGCACGCCCGTGCCGGCGGCCGCCGTGCCGCCCAGGGCCATCGGCAGGGTCTTCACCGAGGCGTAGTGGCGGTAGCGGAAGTCCGGGCCGTAGCGCTCCAGGGCCGCCGCGGAGCGCGCCACCACCCGCGGGTCGAGGGTGGGCAGCGGCAGGGCCCAGGTGCCCGTCTCGCGGCTGAAGCGGGGGCCGCCCAGGGGTGCGCGGGCCCGCCGGGTCACCAACCGCGGCTCGTGCAGCCGCCGTTCGTGCGCGGCCCGCAGGATCTGCCGGCCGCGCCCGAACGCGGTCAGCGCCGAGGCGAAGGTGCCGCCCGAGAAGATCGCCCCGGCCCGCACGAACCCGTCGATCCGCAGCGGGACGCCCTCGGGCAACTGCCGTACGGTGAAGTAGACGCCCAGATCGTGCGGGACGGAGTCGAAGCCGCAGGCGTGCACCAGCCGGGCGCCCGTCTCCCGGGCCCGCGCGTCGTACCGTACGTACATCCGGTCCACGAACTCGGCCTCGCCGGTCAGGTCCAGATAGTCGGTGCCGGCCTCCGCGCAGGCGGCCACCAGCTCCTCCCCGTACCAGACGTACGGACCGACGGTGCTGGCCACCACCCGCGCCGACGCGGCCAGTTCGCGCAGCGACGCCGGGTCGGTGGAGTCGGCGACGATCAGCGGCAGCCCGGCCAGGGCCGGCCGGCGCGCGGCGAGCCGGTCGCGCAGGGCGGCGAGCCTGTCCCGGCTGCGTCCGGCGAGGGCCCAGCGGCAGCCCGCCGGGGCGTGCTCGGCCAGATACTCCGCGGTGAGCTCTCCCACGAACCCGGTCGCCCCGAAGAGAACCACGTCGTACGGCCGCACGGCCGCCCCCTTGTTCATCCCAGCCCAGCCCCTCCGCTTTCGCCCGCACCGTCCCCGGGCGCGCATGTCGTCGGCGGACTCTAGCGGAAGTCCCGCCCGGCGCGACCGGGCCGGGTCCCTCCGCATTTTCCAAGCGCTTGCTCGGCCCGGGGGCTTGTGCCGAGTGGAACGCGTTCCTAGCATCTCCGGTGTTACATCATCACTGTCACACCGACCGTGCACCCACCGCACACCCACCCCCAGGGGGCCCGATGACGACACCGCACCCGCCCGCCCGCGGCCCGCTCGCCGGCGTCCGCGTGGTCGAACTCGCCGGCATCGGCCCCGGCCCCTTCGCCGCCATGCTGCTCGCCGACCTCGGCGCCGACGTCGTCCGCGTCGACCGGCCCGGCGGCCCCGGCCTCGGCATCGACCCCGCCCGTGACCTCACCAACCGCAACAAGCGCTCCGTCCTCGTCGACCTCAAGGCCGACGGCGGCCCGGACACCGTGCTCGACCTGGTCGCACGCGCCGACGTCCTGATCGAGGGCTACCGCCCCGGCGTCGCCGAACGCCTCGGCGTCGGCCCCGACGCCTGCCTCGCCCGCAACCCGCGGCTGGTCTACGGCCGGATGACCGGCTGGGGCCAGAGCGGACCGCTCGCCCACACCGCCGGCCACGACATCGGCTACATCGCCCTCACCGGCACCCTCGGCATGATCGGCCCCGACCCCGAGGGCCCGCCCACCGTCCCCGCCAACCTGGTCGGCGACTACGCGGGCGGCTCGCTCTATCTCGTCATCGGCGTCCTCGCCGCCCTCCAGCACGCCCGCGCGCACGGCGAGGGCCAGGTCGTCGACGCCGCCATCGTCGACGGCACCGCCCACCTCGCCACCATGATCCACGGCATGCTCGCGGCCGGCGGCTGGCAGGACCGGCGCGGGGTCAACCTGCTCGACGGCGGCTGCCCCTTCTACGGCACCTACGCCACCTCCGACGGCGGCTACATGGCCGTCGGCGCCCTGGAGCAGCGGTTCTACGACGAGTTCGTCCGCCTCCTCGGCATCGAGGAGGCCGCCCCCGCCCGCCACGACCTCGCCCGCTGGGACGAGCTGCGCGCCGCCGTCGCCGAGCGCTTCCGGAGCCGTACGCGGGACGAGTGGACCGCGGTCTTCGAGGGCACCGACGCCTGCGTGGCGCCCGTCCTGTCGCTGCGCGAGGCCCCCGGCCATCCGCACCTCGCCGCCCGCGGCACCTTCGTCGAGCACGGCGGACTCGTCCAGCCCGCGCCCGCACCCCGCTTCTCCGCGACCCCGGGCGCCGTCCGCACCGGCCCTGCGCTGCCCGGCGCCGACACCGCCGACGTCGCCCGCGACTGGGCCGTGCCCTCCCTCCACCCCGCCGACGCCGCCAAGGAGTCCTCCGCATGAAGCGCCAGCTCTACACCGCCGACCACGAGGCATTCCGCGAGACCGTCCGCACCTTCCTCGCCAAGGAGGTGCTGCCCCACTACGAGCGGTGGGAGAAGGACGGCATCGTCTCCCGCGAGGTCTGGCGGGCCGCCGGACGGCAGGGGCTGCTCGGCCTCGCCGTCGACGAGGAGTACGGCGGCGGCGGGAACCCCGACTTCCGCTACAGCGCCGTCCTCGCCGAGGAGTTCACCCGCGCCGGCACCCCCGGCCTCGCCATCGGGCTGCACAACGACATCATCGGCCCCTACCTCACCTCCCTCGCCACCGAGGAGCAGAAGCGCCGCTGGCTGCCCGGCTTCTGCAGCGGGGAGACCGTCACCGCCATCGCCATGACCGAACCCGGCGCCGGCTCCGACCTCCAGGCCATCCGCACCAGCGCCGAGGACCACGGCGACCACTGGATCCTCAACGGCTCCAAGACCTTCATCTCCAACGGCATCCTCGCCGACCTCGTCATCGTCGTCGCGAAGACCACCCCCGAGGGCGGCGCCCACGGCCTCTCCCTCCTCGTCGTCGAACGCGGCATGGAAGGCTTCGAACGCGGCCGCAACCTCGACAAGATCGGCCAGAAGTCCCAGGACACCGCCGAACTCTTCTTCCACGACGTCCGCGTCCCCAAGGAGAACCTGCTCGGCGAGCTCGACGGCGCCTTCCTCCACCTGATGACCAACCTGGCGCAGGAGCGGCTCGCCATCGCGGTCGCCGCCATCGCCGGCGCCGAACACCTCCTGGAGCTCACCACCGCCTACGTCAAGGAGCGCGAGGCGTTCGGACGGCCGCTCGCCCGGCTCCAGCACATCCGCTTCGAGATCGCCGAGATGGCCACCGAGTGCGCCGTCACGCGCACCTTCATCGACCGCTGCGTCGAGGAGCACGCGAGCGGCGGGCTCGACGCCGTCCACGCCTCCATGGCCAAGTGGTGGTCGACCGAACTGCAGAAGAGGGTCGCCGACCGCTGTCTGCAACTCCACGGCGGGTACGGCTACATGAGCGAATTCCCGGTCGCCAGGGCCTTCACCGACGGCCGGATCCAGACCATCTACGGCGGGACGACCGAGATCATGAAGGAGATCATCGGCCGCTCCCTGCTCGCCTGACCCTCACGCGAAAGGCTCTGCCCAGTGACCACCGAAGCGTACGTCTACGACGCGATCCGCACCCCGCGCGGCCGCGGCAAGGCCAACGGCGCCCTGCACGGCACCAAGCCGATCGACCTCGTCGTCGGCCTCATCCACGAGATCCGCTCCCGCTTCCCCGGCCTCGACCCGGCCGCGATCGACGACATCGTCCTCGGCGTCGTCGGACCCGTCGGCGACCAGGGCTCCGACATCGCCCGGATCGCCGCCATCGCCGCGGGACTGCCCGACACCGTCGCCGGAGTCCAGGAGAACCGCTTCTGCGCCTCCGGCCTCGAAGCCGTCAACATGGCCGCGATGAAGGTCCGCTCCGGCTGGGAGGACCTCGTCCTCGCCGGCGGCGTCGAGTCCATGTCCCGCGTCCCGATGGCCTCCGACGGCGGCGCCTGGTTCGCCGACCCCATGACCAACATCGAGACCAACTTCGTCCCCCAGGGCATCGGCGCCGACCTCATCGCCACCATCGAGGGCTTCACCCGCCGCGACGTCGACGAGTACGCCGCCCTCTCCCAGGAGCGCGCCGCCGCGGCCTGGAAGGACGGCCGCTTCGACCGCTCCGTCGTGCCCGTCAAGGACCGCGCGGGCCTCACCGTCCTCGACCACGACGAGCACCTGCGCCCCGGCACCACCGCCGACTCCCTCGCCAAGCTGAAGCCCTCCTTCGCCGACATCGGCGAGCTCGGCGGCTTCGACGCCGTGGCGCTGCAGAAGTACCACTGGATCGAGGAGATCGACCACGTCCACCACGCCGGCAACTCCTCCGGCATCGTCGACGGCGCCTCCCTCGTCGCCATCGGCTCCCGGGCCGTCGGCGAGCGCTACGGGCTGACCCCGCGCGCCCGGATCGTCGCCGCCGCCGTCTCCGGCTCCGAGCCCACCATCATGCTCACCGGCCCCGCCCCCGCCGCCCGCAAGGCGCTCGCCAAGGCCGGCCTCACCATCGACGACATCGACCTCATCGAGATCAACGAGGCGTTCGCCGCCGTCGTCCTGCGCTTCGTCAAGGACATGGGCGTCTCCCTCGACAAGGTCAACGTCAACGGCGGCGCCATCGCGCTCGGCCACCCGCTCGGCGCCACCGGCGCCATGATCCTCGGCACCCTCGTCGACGAGCTGGAGCGCCAGGACAAGCGCTACGGCCTCGCCACCCTCTGCGTCGGCGGCGGCATGGGCATCGCCACCATCGTCGAGCGCGTCTGACCGCCCGTCCGAACCCCTTACGGAGAAGCATCAGTCATGAGCGAGAGCACCACCATCCGCTGGGAGCAGGACGAGACCGGCGTCGTCACCCTCGTCCTCGACGACCCCAACCAGTCCGCCAACACCATGAACCAGGCATTCCGGGCCTCCATCGCCGCGATCGCCGACCGCGCGGAGGCCGAGAAGGACTCCATCCGCGGCATCATCTACACCTCCGCGAAGAAGACCTTCTTCGCCGGCGGCGACCTCAAGGACATGATCAAGGCCGGCCCCGAGGACGCCCGGGCGATCTTCGACGCCGCCATGGAGATGAAGAACGCGCTCCGCCGCATCGAGACCCTCGGCAAGCCGGTCGTCGCCGCCCTCAACGGCGCCGCGCTCGGCGGCGGCTACGAGATCGCCCTCGCCTCCCACCACCGCATCGCCCTCGACGCCCCCGGCTCCAAGATCGGCCTGCCCGAGGTCACCCTCGGCCTGCTCCCCGGCGGCGGTGGCGTCACCCGCACCGTACGCCTCATGGGCATCACCGACGCCCTGCTCAAGGTGCTCCTCCAGGGCACTCAGTACAACCCGAAGCGCGCTCTGGAGAACGGCCTCGTGCACGAGCTGGCCGCCACCCCGGAGGAGATGCTCGCCAAGGCCCGCGCCTTCATCGACGCCCACCCGGAGTCCCAGCAGCCCTGGGACGTCCCCGGCTACAAGATCCCCGGCGGCACCCCGTCCAACCCGCGCTTCGCCGCCAACCTCCCGGCCTTCCCCGCCAACCTGCGCAAGCAGCTCAACGGCGCCCCCTACCCGGCCCCGCGCAACATCATGGCGGCGGCCGTCGAGGGCTCCCAGGTCGACTTCCAGACGGCCCTCACCATCGAGAGCCGCTACTTCACCGAGCTGGTCACCGGCCAGACCGCGAAGAACATGATCCAGGCGTTCTTCTTCGACCTCCAGGCCGTCAACTCCGGCGCCAACCGCCCGCAGGGCGTCGAGCCCCGTACGGTCCGCAAGGTCGCCGTCCTCGGCGCCGGCATGATGGGCGCCGGCATCGCGTACTCCTGCGCCCGCGCCGGCATCGAGGTCGTCCTCAAGGACGTCTCCGCCGAAGCGGCCGCCAAGGGCAAGGCGTACTCCGAGAAGCTGTGCGCCAAGGCCGTCGCCAAGGGCCGCACCACCCAGGAGAAGGCCGACGCGCTCCTCTCCCTCATCACGCCGACCGCCGAGGCGGCCGACCTCGCCGGCTGCGACGCCGTGATCGAGGCGGTCTTCGAGGACACCGCGCTCAAGCACCGGGTGTTCCAGGAGATCCAGCACGTCGTCGAGCCCGACGCGCTGCTGTGCTCCAACACCTCCACCCTCCCCATCACCGTCCTCGCCGAGGGCGTCGAGCGGCAGACCGACTTCATCGGCCTGCACTTCTTCTCGCCCGTCGACAAGATGCCGCTCGTGGAGATCATCAAGGGCGAGCGCACCGGCGACGAGGCCCTGGCCCGCGCCTTCGACCTGGTCCGCCAGATCAACAAGACGCCGATCGTCGTCAACGACTCCCGCGGCTTCTTCACCTCCCGGGTGATCGGCCACTTCATCAACGAGGGCGTCGCCATGGTCGGCGAGGGCGTCGAGCCCGCGTCCGTCGAGCAGGCCGCCGCCCAGGCCGGCTACCCGGCGAAGGTCCTCTCTCTCATGGACGAGCTGACCCTCACCCTGCCCCGCAAGATCCGCAACGAGACGAGGAAGGCCGTCGAGGCGGCCGGCGGCACCTGGGTCACCCACCCCGGCGAGAGGGTCATCGACCGCATGGTCGACGAGTTCGGCCGCCCCGGCCGCAGCGGCGGCGCCGGGTTCTACGAGTACGGCGAGGACGGCCGGCGCGGGAAGCTCTGGCCGGGCCTGCGCGAGCACTTCGCCAAGCCGGACGTGGACGTGCCGTTCCGCGACATGCAGGAGCGGATGCTCTTCGCGGAGGCGCTGGACACCGTCCGGCTCCTGGAGGAGGGCGTCCTGACCTCGGTCGCCGACGCCAACATCGGCTCCATCCTGGGCATCGGCTTCCCCGCGTGGACCGGCGGCGTGCTCCAGTACATCAACGGGTACGAAGGGGGCCCGGCCGGCTTCGTCGAGCGGGCCCGCGAGCTGGCCGCCACCTACGGCGAGCGCTTCACCCCGCCCGCCCTCCTGGTGGAGAAGGCCGAGCGCGGCGAGGTCTTCACGGACGCGGAGTAGTCCGGAACGCGGTCCTCAGCTCCTCGCTGAGGGACCGCTGGAAGGCCGTCACGAGGGCCTGGATCACCATCGGCTGCATGTGCGCCGAGAGCGACTTCATCGCCGCCAGGTGATCCGGGTCCTCCCCGCTCTCCCGGTACGGGTTCCACACCTGCTCCTGGAACAGCCGGGCCAGCTCCTGCGCGGCCGCCCGGGCGTGCTCCAGGAGCACGGTCCGCGAGGCCAGGATCGTCTCGTGGCCGATGGGCACGTCGAGCAGCTCCACGCCGAGCCGCAGCAGCGCGCCGTCCAGCCGGAAGACGTCCGGGGCGGGCCCCTTGTCCAACACGCCCATCGCGGCCAGCCGCTCCACGTCCCGGTCGGCCAGCGGCCGCCCCGCCCGCCGCTCCAGCTCCTGCCGGGTGATCTCCTCGGCGGACTCGGGCGCCCACGAGGCCACCAGCGCGCGGTGCACGGCCAGATCGCGGGCGCTCAGGTCGGGCGGCAACTGCTCCAGGTACCGTTCGATCGCGGCGAGCGTCATGCCCTGGCGCTGGAGCTCCTCGATCAGGGCGAGCCGGGACAGGTGCTCCGGCCCGTAGCGCCCGACCCGCCGCGGGCCGATCACCGGCGGCGGCAACAGGCCCCGCGTCCCGTAGAACCGCACCGTCCGCACGGTCACCCCGGCCCGGGCGGCCAGCTCGTCGACCGTATAGGTGGGCGTCGCGGCAGCCCGCTCCCCGCCCGGCTCCCGGCCCTGGTGCTCGTCGCTCGCCTGCTCCATGGTGCAACAGTATTGCTGTCTCACCAGGCATGTAAAAGGGTGCGGCCGTTGTCAGTGGCGGCTCGTACGGTGATGCCATGACAGCGATCGAGTACGTACGGGGGGACGCCACCGCGCCGCGCGGCAAGGGCGTCAAGATCGTGGCGCACGTCTGCAACGACCTGGGCGGCTGGGGGAAAGGCTTCGTCCTCGCCGTCTCGCGGCGCTGGCCGGAGCCCGAGGCGGCCTACCGCCGCTGGCACCGCGAGCGCGCGAAGAACGACTTCGGGCTCGGCGCGGCCCAGTTCGTCCAGGTGGAACCGTATGTGTGGGTGGCCAATCTGGTGGGACAGCGCGGGATACGCACGGGCCGGAGCAGCGGGGTGCCGGTGCGGTACGAGGCGATCGACGCGGCCCTCGGGCTGCTCGCCGACCGGGCGGTGGAGCTGGGCGCGTCCGTGCACATGCCCCGGATCGGCTGCGGGCTCGCGGGCGGGACGTGGACCCGGGTCGAGCCGCTGATAGCGGAGCGCCTGTCGGCGCGGGGGATAGCGGTCACGGTGTACGACGTCGGGGCGTAGCGGCCGGCGGGGCACCCGGGTGGGTACCCCGGTCGGGGGCGGGGCACGGCGGGCGCTAGAGTCATGCGCCTGTTCGAATTCGGGGGCATGACAGGGGAGGGTTATGCAGGCGCAACTCAGGGAGACGGCCACGGAGTTGGCCGCGGTCCTGTGGCGGGAGCACACCGTCTACCGCGAGCGCGGCGGCGGGGTGGTGATCCGGGGCGAGCATGTGCGGCGCTGGATCAGCCTGGCGCCGACCGGCGGCAAGGACCAGGCGCTGGTCCGCGCCGGCCGCATCCTGGACGGCGGGACGACCGCGCCCGCCCGCCTGGAGGCCGTGGTGGACCTGACGGCCGGCACCACCGAGCTGGCCGCGGTCTGCCGGCGTCTGCTCGCCGAGACCGCCGCCGACGCGGCGCCGTCCACGGCGGGCGCCCGTCCCGCCCGTCCCGCCCGCTCGGCCGGCCCCGTCCGCTCCGGGCGCCCGGCCAAGGCGGCCCGCCCGCGCAAGGGGCGCCACACCGGCATCGGCTCATGGGTGGTGCTGCTGTGCGTCGGCGGCGTCGTGGCCCTGTGGGCGTACAGCGTCTTCGGCGGCGCGTACTAGCCGGTGCGGGGCTCGCTCCACGCGAGCCCCGCACCGCACGGCGGCGCGGCGGTCAGCCCGCGGCGTAACCCGTCACCGGGTAGTGGTCCGAGAGGTTGGTGTACGTGTAGCGGGTGCCCCAGCTCGAGACGGTCCAGGGCGCGCTCTGCTCCAGGACCACGTGGTTGGTCCAGCCCGCCGGGCGGGCGTGGCCGGCCCGGAAGAGGACGTAGTCGAGGTCCTCGCGCGGGTCGTCCGGGTAGCGGTCGCGGGCGATCGAGTTCTGCTCCGTGTCGAAGGAGTAGGGGTGACCGGTCCGGGCGTCCGCGCCGACCAGGCCCGCGTCGGCGAGCATGGTCGCGTACTCGGGCGTGCGCGAGTCCACGTTCAGGTCGCCCGTGACGATCACCTGCTCGCCCGCCGGGATGTTCTTGGCGTCCAGGAAGGCGTCGATGTTCCTGAACTGCCGGCTGCGCATCTGCGCCGCCTCGCCCGCCGAGCAGCCCGGGTCGGTGGACTGGGCGTGCGTGCCGACGACGTGCGCCTTGGTGCCGTTCACGTCGAGGACGGCGTAGACGAAGCCCTTGTTCGAGTACCAGTCCGCGCCGCAGGCGTCCTTGTAGACGTACTGCTCCTTGCGGACGATCGGCCACTTGCTGAGCAGCGTCACCCCGCCGTCCTCCGGCGTCGTGGCCGAGTAGGCGCCGCCCGTGGCGTCCCAGCCCGAGGTCGAGCGGCCGAGGACCGGCGTCTGGTGCGGGTACTGGGCGGCCGCCTTCGCCTTGAGGGCGTCGGAGGAGGAGTTGTCGAACGCCTCCTGGAGCACGACCACGTCGTTGCCCTGGAAGAAGGGCGTCTGCGGGATCGCGGCGGCCCGGTGGTCCTGGCCCCAGTTCGGGTAGAGCGACTTGGAAAAAAGGAACACGTTATAGGTCAGCACCTTCAGCCGCGGGGTCGCGGTGGTCGCGGTGGTCGCCGTTTCGGCGGCCGAGGCGGCGGGCGCGGTCGCGGCCAGGGTGGCGGCGGCGAGCGCGACGGAGAGGGCTGCGCCGGGGAGGCGGCGGAGCGCGGCGAACGGCACTGTGAACTCCCAAGGAAGGGTGGGGGGTTGGACCGGGCGCCGCACATCAAATCAGCCGTGGTTACCTTCCGGTAGCCATTGGATGCCACGAATCTTGCGAGGCTCGCACAAACGCGCCAACTCTCCGGCGATGGCCGGGCATCTGCCGGAATTGCGACGATTGCGACCAGGTAAGATGCGGCCATGACCCTCGCGCAGAACTCGCAGATCTTCCCCATGGACCTGGGCCCGCTCAACCCCGTCTGGGCCGAGCTCGTCCTGGGTGCCGTGCTCTTCGGCCTGACCTTCCTGATCCTGGCCAAGGGGATCCTGCCGAAGATCAACCGCACGCTCGCCGAGCGTGAGGACGCCATCGACGGCGGCACCGAGCGTGCCGACGACCTGCGCGCCGAGGCCGCCGCCATCCGCGCCCAGTACGAGGCCGAGCTCGCCGAGGCCCGCCACGACGCCGCCCGCATCCGCGCGCAGGCCACCGAGGAGGGCTCCGCCGCCATCGCCGCCGCCCGCGCCGAGGGCGCGCGCGAGCGCGAGGCCATCCTCGCCTCCGGCCACGCGCAGATCGCCGCCGAGCGCGAGGCCGCCGAGCGCGAGCTCGCCGGTGACGTCGACGCCTGGGCCCGCGCCCTGGCCGGCCGCATCGTCGGCGAGCCGGTCGGCGCCGAGCGCTCCTGACGCACCGCGCACCCACCCGTACGGGGCCGCGCCCCGGGCCACCACGCCCGGGCCGCGGCCCCGCGTCGTATCCGCGTCCCCCTTGCCCGTCGCGCACGGCACCGGCAGCCTGAGAAGAGACGACCGCGTGAGGAAGAACGCCCCGATGCCCCGCCCCCAGCCCCCGACGCCCGGCCCTCAGCCCCCGACGCCCGAGACCGCCCCCGCCGGGCGCCGGGCGCGGCGGGCGGAACCCGAGCCGCCGCCCGTCGGAGGCGTGCTGTGGACCCTCGCCGGAGACGTCCGGGCGCTGCTGATGCTGCCCGCCGCCCTCACCCTCCAGGTCGCCCACCCCGCCGTCGGCGCCGGCGTCGACGACCACTCCGTCTTCCGCACCGACCCGTGGGGCCGCGGCGAGCGCTCCCTGCGCTCGCTCCAGCTCTGGATCTACGGCGGCGCGGCGGCCGCCGAGGAGGGCCGCAGGCTCCGCGCGCTCCACAAGGAGATCCAGGGCACCGACACGCGCGGCCGCCGCTACCACGCCCTCACCCCCGCCCACTACGCCTGGGTCCACGCCACCGGCTTCCCCGTCTACCACCACGGCCTGCGCTACCTCTTCCGCCCCCTCACCGAGGCCCAGGAGCGGAAGCTGTACGCCGAGTGGCTCCAGGTCGGCCGGGTGCTCGGCATCCACGACCGCGACATGCCGCAGACGATCGAGGAGTTCTGGCCGTACTACCGCCGTGTCCTCGACGAGGAGCTGGAGGCCACCGCCGTCGTGCGCGACCTGGTCGCCACCGACCTTCCCGTACCGGCCCCCGACCGGGGCCCGCTGCCCGTACGGCTCGTCCTCAAGGCCCTGTGGCCGGTGCTCCGCGGCCCGTTCCTGCGGGCCCGGGCCTTCCTCACGGTCGGGTTCATGCCGCCGGACGCCCGCGCCGCCATCGGCCTGGAGTGGACCGAGGAGCAGGAACGGCGGCTGCGCCGCTTCGCCCGGGTCGTACGGGTCGTGGGGCCCGTACTCCCCGAGCGGTTGCGCTACCTCCCGCTCGCCCGGCAGGCCCGCCGGGCGGCCCGGCTCAGCGGGGCGGCAGGCCGCCGCGGGCGATGACGTCCGCGTACCAGCGGGCGCTGTCCTTCGGCGTACGGCGGCCGGTGGGGAAGTCCACGTGGACGATCCCGAAGCGCTTGCCGTAGCCGTACGCCCACTCGAAGTTGTCCAGGAGCGACCAGAGGAAGTAGCCCCGCAGGTCCACCCCGGCGCCGAGCGCCCGGTGCGCCGCCGCCAAGTGCGCGTGGAGGTACGCGATGCGCTCGGGGTCGTGGACGCCGCCCTCCGGGTCGGCGTAGTCGTCGTAGGCGGCGCCGTTCTCCGTGATCAGCAGCGGTACGTGCGGCAGCTCGTCCCGCAGCCGTACGAGCAGCTCGTACAGTCCGTCCGCGTCCACCGGCCAGTCCATCGCGGTGCGCGGGCCGGGCACGTACGGGAAGCGGACGTGCCCGGCGGCGCCCGGCCACGGCGAGGGCGTCTCGGAGGTGCCGGCGGCGACCACGGCGGGGCAGTAGTAGTTCACCCCCAGGACGTCGATCGGGGTCGAGACGGCCTCCAGGTCGCCGTCGTGGACGAAGGACCAGTCGGTGATCCCGGCCGTGTCGGCCACCAGGTCCTCCGGCAGCCGCCCGTGGAACACCGGGTCCAGGAAGATCCGGTTCCCGACGGCGTCGATCCTGCGCACCGCGTCCCGGTCCTCCGGTGTGTCCGCGTACGGCCGCAGCGCGTGCAGATTGAGGGTCAGCGAGAGCTCGGCGGGAGCGGGCAGGGCCGCCCGCAGGGCCTGTACGGCGAGACCGTGCGCCAGGTTGAGGTGGTGCGCGGCCCGCAGCGCCGCCCGGTCGTCGGTGCGCCCCGGGGCGTGCACCCCCGCGCCGTACCCGAGGAAGGCCGCGCACCAGGGTTCGTTGAGCGTGGTCCAGGTGGCGACCCGGTCGCCGAGCGCCCCGGCCGCGACCGCCGCGTACTCGGCGAAGCGCTCGGCCGTCGCCCGCTCCGGCCACCCGCCCTCCTCCTCGTACTCCTGCGGCAGGTCCCAGTGGTAGAGGGTGGCGACCGGCCGGATGCCCGCGTCGAGCAGCTCGTCGACGAGTCCCCGGTAGAAGTCGAGGCCCTTCTGCGACGCGGGCCGACGGCCGCCGGGCAGCACGCGGGACCAGGAGAGCGAGAAGCGGTAGTCGGTGAGCCCGAGCTCCTTCATCAGCGCGATGTCCTCGCGCACGCGGTGGTAGTGGTCGGTGGCGATGTCACCGGTGTCGCCGTTGCGGACCCGGCCCGGCGTCCGGCTGAAGGTGTCCCAGATGGAGGGCGTACGGCCGTCCTCGGCCGCGGCCCCCTCGATCTGGTACGCGGCGGTGGCGGAGCCCCAGCGGAAGCCGTCGGGGAAGAGAGCGTTCATGTGAGGGGAACGCCCGCCGCCGTACGAAGGGCACGGGGGCCGGGCCGGACCCCGCCGGACGGCCCGCTATCCCCGGCGGCGGCCGAACCAGCCACGGCGCGCGCCCTCGGTCGCCGGCGCCGGTCCTGGTGCCGGGGCCGGGGCCGGGGCGAAGGCGGTGCCCGGCGGGGTGAAGGCGGGCAGGGTCTTGAAGCCCTCGTGCAGGGCGAGCGAGGGGGTGATCCGCCGCAGGACCTCGCGGACGCGGGTGAGCGGGTGGTCGGGGAAGCGCGCGTCCCACCGCTCCTGGTCGGCGACGTGGGACGGCAGGCCGCCCGTGATGTCCGCGCCATACGGGTGCGGGGTGAAATAGCGGTCGGGGCCGACCTCGTGGGCGACGAGGGCCTCGCGCAGACCGGTCGTCGCCCCCTCGGCCGCCTGCACCTTCACCACCGTGCTGCACCGGTCGCGCGGGATCGTCCAGGAGGCCAGGAATGCCTGGCCGGGGCGCCCGCCCAGGGGCACCTTGATGAGCTGACGGACGGCGGGAAGCGTGTCCACCGTCGCGACCTCCGCCTCGATCAGCGCGCCGCCGGCCCGGGCGGCGGACCGGGCGAGCCCGGGCCGGAGCAGGTCCGGCGCGTCGAGGGATGCCGGCAGGTCCGGCACCAGGCCGAAGAAGTGGAGCGAGAGCAGGAGACCGTGGGCGTCGGTCCACACCCCCGGCTCCCGCTCGGTGAATCCGGTGAGGTCGATGGCGGTGATCGGTGTCATGGCTCCATCATCACGGAGCCTCCCGGGCCGACGGCGGGGGTGGGGGCGGGGTCGAGCCGCCGGCGAGGGAGGTCAGGTAGTCGTCGAGCAGCGCGACCTGGTGGGCGGGCGGGAAGGCGGCGGGGGCGAGGAGGGCCTGGACCACCAGGCCGAGGGCGAAGGACTGGGCGCCGGCCGCGAGGCGGGCCGGGTCGCCGGGGGGCAGTTCGCCCAGCTCCTGCGCGCTCGCGACGAGTTCGGCGAGCCGGGCCCGGCTCCGCGCGTACTTCTCGGCGTGGCCCTCGCTCAGGGCGGGGTCGGCCAGGGCCGTGTCCCAGGAGGAGACCCAGATGCGGTTGCTCGCCGTGGCCTCGGCGGTGAGCGGCAGGATGTCGAGCAGGGCGGCCCGCACGGCGGCGAGGCCCTGGCCGGCGGCGCGGCGCGGGCGGGCGGCGGTGCGCTCGTCAAGCAGATCGAGGGCGTGGGCGACCAGGTCGCGTTTGGCCGGAAAGTAGTGGGTCAACAAACCTGTGGTCGCGCCGAGTTCGGTCGCGACGGCGCGCAGGGTCAGGCCGCCGAAGCCGTGCGCGGCCAGCACGCGCCAGACCGCCTCGGACACCTCGCGGCGCCGGGCCTCGTGGTCGCCCTTGGTACGTGGCATGCTGCTACGGTAATACTCATAACAGTTGTTGTGTGAATGGGGTGTCCATGTTCTCCCTCCCGCTGCGGGACGACGCAGAGCTCCGGCCGCTCGAGACCTGGCACGCCGAGGAGTTCGCCACCCACCTGGACCGGGCCCGCGAGCACATCAGGCCGTGGGTGGGGCAGGCGTTCGTCACCACGGACCTCGACGGCGCCCGGGGCACCCTCGCCCGGTACGGCGAGCGCCGGGCCGCCGACGGCGGCGGCCTCTACGGCATCTGGCGGCGCGGAACCCTGGTCGGCGGCGTGATGTTCACCGGCTTCGACACCGCCTCGGGCGGCTGCGAGCTGGGCTGCTGGACCGAACCCGCGGGCGAGGGACACGGGCTGGTCACCGACGCCTGCGCGGTCCTCCTCGACTGGGCCCTCGTCGAGCGCGGACTGCACCGCGCCGAATGGCACTGCCGCGCCGACAACGACCGCAGCGCCGCGGTCGCCGAGCGGCTCGGCATGACCCTCGAAGGGGTACGGCGCGAGGCGTGGCCCTACGACGGCGTCCGTTACGACCAGCAGATCTGGGGCGTCCTCGCCTCCGAATGGCGGGGCCGCCGCGCGGACGCCCGCCGCTGACGGAGCGGTGCCGACGGAACGGTGCCGACGGAGCGGCGCCCCCGTCCCGCCCCGAGCGCGGGGAGGGACGAGGGCGCCGCCGGTGCGCCGAGGCGCGGAGTCGTACGTCAGTGCCCGCCGTGCTCGCGCCCGGCCGCGTGATCACCGTCGTGGTCGTGGATCGTGTTCGTCTCCGCGATCTTCTTCCACGACTTCGGCTGCACCGGCTTCGCCGGCCGCACGCCCGCCGTCGAGCCCGCCGTCCGGGCCGCCGGGGCCGCCGCGACGCCCGCCTCCGCCGCCGACGGGGCGGACGGCTTCACCGGCTGGTAGAGCCAGGTGTCGAACAGCGCCGCGAGCGGCTTGCCCGACACCCGCTCCGCGTACCCCACGAAGTCGGCCACCGAGGCGTTGCCGTACGCGTGCTCCTGCGGCCAGCCCTTGAGGATCGCGAAGAAGTCCTCGTCGCCGATCTCGTTGCGCAGCGCCTGGAGCGCCAGCGCGCCCCGGTCGTACACGGCGATGTGGAACTGGGCGTCGGCGCCCGGGTCGCCCGGCTTCACGGTCCAGAACGGGTCGTCGGCCGCACGCGTCTGGTACACGTAGTCGGCGAGCTCCTGGGCCGTGCCCTCGCCCTCCTTCTCCGACCACAGCCACTGGCTGTAGCGGGCGAAGCCCTCGTTGACCCAGATGTCCTTCCAGTCGGCGACCGACACGCTGTCGCCGTACCACTGGTGGGCCAGCTCGTGCACGACCACCGAGACGTTCGCCCCGTTGGCGAACTGCCGCGGGCTGTAGAACGGCCGGGTCTGCGTCTCCAGGGCGTAACCGCTGGTCACATTGGGCACGTAGCCGCCGAGGGAGTTGAAGGGGTACGGCCCGAAGACCGACTCCAGCCACTCGGCGACCTCGACGGTCCGCTCGATCGACGCGCGCGCCGCGCCCGCGTTGTCGCCGAGGTCCTTGCTGTACGCGTTGAGGACCGGCAGGCCGGCCGCCGTCTTGTCCGTGGTGATGTCGAACTTGCCGACGGCCAGTGTGGCCAGATACGTCGCCTGCGGCTTGTTGGAGCGCCAGTTGTAGCGGGTCCAGCCGAGCCGCGAGGACTGCGACTGGAGCACGCCGTTGCTGATCGCCTGGGTGCCGTCCGGCACCAGGACCGAGACGTCGAAGGTGGCCTTGTCCAGAGGGTGGTCGTTCGACGGGAACCACCAGACGGCCGAGTCCGGCTGCTGGGCCGCGACACCGCCGTCCGGGGTGCGGTGCCAGGCCGTCCAGCCGCCTATCTTGAGCTCGGACGGCTTGCCCGCGTAACGGACCACGACCGAGATCGACTTGTTCTTCTCCAGCCGGACGGCCGGGGTGACCTCCAGCTCGTGGTCACCGGAGGCGGTGAACTTCGCGACCCGGCCGTTCACCCGCACCTCGCTGACCTTGAGGCCCAGGTCCAGGTTGAAGCGCGACAGGTTCTGCGTGGTGGTGGCGAGGATCGTCGCGGTCCCCTCCAACAGGTCGGTCACCGGCTGGTACTTCAGCCGCAGGTCGTAGTGCGAGACGTCGTAGCCGCCGTTGCCGCTCGCCGGGTAGTAGGAGTCGCCGATGCCCGGCGCGCCCGGGACGTAGTCGGCCGCCGATGCCGGGATCGCCAGCAGCAGCGAGGCCGCGAGGGCGCTCGGAACGATGAGTCTGCGGTGCACAGGTGCTCCCCAAGTCGTAAGAATCACAAGACGCACGGGTGGTCGTCGGTCCTCAGCGAGACTATTCAGCCCTCGGACGGTCCGTCACGTCCAGAGCACCGCCCGTCACATGATCGCCATTCGGCCGACATGAATCACACGTATCGCCTGTCCGAGGCGGCACTCTTTTGCGCCGGAGTCGACCGGAGTACCTTCCGCCCATGCCGATACGCGTGCGGAGACCCCGCGGAGCCCGTTCGTCGCGCACACCCCTGGCCGCCTTCGCCGCGGCCGCCGTCACCACCGCCCTCACCGCGGTCCTGATCGCCCCGGGCGGGGCCCAGGCCGCCCCACCGCCCGTCCCGTCGCCCGACTCCTCGTCCGTCTCGCCGGCCGTCCGGGCGCCCGTCCCCGAGTCGCGGCCGGTGTACTCCTACGCCGACGCCGTCCGCGAGTCCGTCTGGGTCGACACCGGCCTCGACGCCGACGCCGACGGCCGCACCGACCGGGTCGCCGTCGACATCGTCCGGCCCCGGGAACCCGCCGCGGCGGGCCGGAAGGTCCCCGTCATCATGGACGCCAGCCCCTACTACGCCTGTTGCGGACGCGGCAACGAGGGACAGAAGAAGACCTACGACGCCGACGGCGACCCGGTCGGCTTCCCGCTCTTCTACGACAATCACTTCGTCCCCCGCGGCTACGCCTTCGCCGCCGTCGACCTCACCGGCACCGGCCGCTCCGACGGCTGCGACGACGTCGGCGGACGCTCCGACGTCCAGTCCGCCAAGGCCGTCGTCGACTGGCTGAACGGCCGCGTCCCCGGCTACACCACCCGCACCGGCGACCGGCCCGCCCGCGCCACCGCCTGGTCCACCGGCGCCGTCGGCATGATCGGCAAGAGCTGGGACGGCACCGTCGCCAACGGCGTCGCCGCCACCGGCGTCGAGGGGCTGCGCACCATCGTCCCGATCGGCGCGATCTCCTCCTGGTACGACTACTTCCACTCCCAGGGCGCCCCGCTCTACGACGCCAACCCGACCTGGCTCTCCGACTACGTCCACAGCCCCGAGGCCCGGGCGCGCTGCGGAGCCGTGCAGGAACGTATCGCCGCCGCCACCCCGTACAGCGGCGACTGGACCCCGGCCTGGACCGAGCGGGACTACGTCCCCGACGCCGGCGAGGTGAAGGCCAGCGTCTTCGTCGTCCACGGACAGCAGGACCTCAACGTCCGCGCCTCGCACTTCGGCCGGTGGTGGGACGCCCTCGCCGCCCACGGCGTCGAGCGCAAGATCTGGCTCTCGCAGACCGGGCACGTCGACCCCTTCGACTTCCGCCGCGCCGAGTGGGTGCGCACCCTGCACCGCTGGTTCGACCACTACCTGCTCGGCCACGACAACGGCATCGACCGCGAACCGATGGCCGACATCGAGCGCGCCCCCGACCGCTGGACCACCGACCGGAGTTGGCCGCCGCGCGGCACGGTGCCCACCGTGCTCCGCCCCGCGCCCGGCGCCGCCCCCGGAGTCGGCACCCTCGGCCGTGGCCCCGCCGCGCCCGGCGGTACCGAGACCTTCACCGACGACCCGGCCCTCGACGAGCTCGACTGGGCCGCCGACGCCGACCGCCCCACCCCCGCCAAGGTCTCCTTCACCACCCGGCCCCTCACCCGCGACCTGCGGATCTCCGGCGCCTCCACGGTGACCGTCACCGCCACCCCGAGCACCCCGACCGCCCACCTGACCGCCGTCCTCGTCGACCTCGGCCCCGACACCATCCGCGCCTACAGCGCGCCGGGCGAAGGCATCACCACCCTCGCCACGCGCACCTGTTGGGGCGCGAGCACCGCCGGCGACAGCGCCTGCTACAAGGAGACGACGGCGCGCACCGCCGATGTCGCCCACACCGTCGTCAGCCGCGGCTGGGCCGACCTCGGCACCTGGGCGGACCCCCACCGGGGCCGGCCGCTCACCCCCGGACGGGCGTACACGCTCACCCTGAACCTCGCCGCCACCGACCATGTCGTCCCCGCCGGCCACCGCCTCGCCCTCATCGTCGCCGGCACCGACAACGGCCTGCTCGACCCTCCGTCGACCCGGCCGACGCTCACGCTCGACCTGGCCCGCACCCGGGCGGTCGTGCCCCTGCTTGGCGGGCCCCGGGCCTTCGACCGCGCCACCACCGGCCGCGGCGCGACAGGTGACCTTCCGGCCGGCCCGGACGTTCAGCAGCGTGTCGTCCCGACCGGCGCCGCCACGCCTCCGCGCGACGGCGCCCCGATCCCCGGTGAGGCCCGATGACCCGCACCCACCGCAGCCCCCGGCGCGCCCTCCTGGCCGTGGCGGGCGCCGTCGCCCTCGGCCTGCCGCTGCTCGCCGCCCCGACCGAGGCCGTGGGCAGCGCGCCCCCACCGCCCGTACCCCGCACCGGGTTCGAGACCAGCGACGGCGCACGCTGGACGACCGAGGCCGAGGAGACCGCCTTCCTCGCCGCCCTGGACCGGGGCAGCGCGCGCCTCTCGGTCCGCACGGTCACCACCACCGCGCAGGGCCGCCCGCTGCGCCTCGCCACCGTCGGCACGGGCCCCGCCACCGTGCTGCTGATCTGCACCCAGCACGGTGACGAACCCTCGGGCCGGGAAGCCTGCCTGACCACCCTGCGCGACCTCGCCCACGGCCGGGACCACGCCACCCGGCGCCTCCTCGCCCGCACCACCGTCCTCGTCGTCCCCACCGCCAACCCCGACGGCCGGGAGGCGAACACCCGGGGCAACAGCGACGGCATCGACATCAACCGCGACCACCTCGCGCTGCGCACCGCCGAGGGCCGGGCGCTCGCCGCGATCATCCGGGACCGGCGCCCCGAACTGATCTACGACCTCCACGAGTACGGCGCCACCCCGCACTTCTACGACAAGGACCTGCTCGCCCTCTGGCCGCGCAACCTCAACACCGACCCCCGCGTCCACGACGAGTCCCGCACCCTGTCCGAGACATACGTGCGGCCCGCCGCCGAACGGGCCGGCCACGACAGCGGCATCTACGGCATCTGGACCGACCCCCTCACCGGCAAACCGCTCAAGCAGGTCGCGGGCGACGGCCAGGAACGCATCCTGCGCAACACCGCGGGCGTCAAGCACGCCGTCGGACTGCTGGTCGAGACCCGCGAGGACGCCCTCGACCCGGCCGAGCAGAACGACCCGGCGCTGGCCCACCGGCGCCGTGTCGCCACCCAACGGGTCGCCCTTGAGGGCGCGTTCGCCTACCTCGACGAGCGCCTCGGGCAGCTCACGGCCGCCACCGCCCGGGCCCGGCACACCGGCTTCGCCGACCGCGGGCCCGTCCTGCTCGGCGGCGCCGACAACGACCCGGCCGAGCCCGCCGAGATCCTCCAGGACCCGCCGTGCGCCTACCGCCTGACGGACGCTCAGTACGCGGAGGTCGGCGACGAGCTCGACCTGCACGGCGTCGTGGTGCGTGAGGGAAGTGACGAGGTCCTGGTGCCGCTGCGGCAGTCGCAGCGGGCGCTGGTGGCCCTGCTGCTCGATCCCCGGGCGGAGTACGCGATCACTCGCGGAGAGCCTGTGGAGAGGTGTTGAGGGCCTGGTGACCGGTGCCGGCGCGGTGCGAGTTCAAGATCATTCCAGGTTATGGTTACTCACCGGTATTGACCATACCTGAACGGGCCGTCCCGGCCCGGAACTTGGAGTGACACCATGACGAACGCGACGCCGCTGCGCCGCACCCTGACGGCTCTCGCCGCCACGACGCTGCTGGCCGGGGGCCTGCTGCTCGGGCAGACCGCGGCCGCCCCGTCGGCCGAGGCCGCCGGCAAGACCACGACCTGCCACGTGGAGGACATGCGCAAGCAGTCCCGCGACCTGCGCGCCAAGGCCGCCAAGCTCAAGCGCCTCGGCGCCACGACCGAGGCCCGCCGCGTCCTGGCCCAGGCCGACGCCCTGGACCGCAGGATCCAGAACTGCATCGACGCGGACAACGACGCGGCGAAGCCCTTCCCGCGCTAGAACCCTCCCGGGCCCCGCGCCCGGCCCCGCCCGCCCGGCAGGCCCCTCGGCCCGCCGGGCGGGCGTTTCCCGTCCGGCGGGCCGCTCGAACACCCCTCCGCCGGATCCGGCCGCCCCCCGCACTGTCCGCCCCGCCGGCCCCTGGCAGGGCGACGTGCTACGGATCTCCCGCCCGCCCCCGAGGTCGCCCCGGCCCCACCAGGCTCCGGCGGTACGGATCGCCCGCCCGCCCCCGAGGCCGTACGGCCCACGCGTCGCCCCGGTCACCCGCGGGCCAGTGCTCCGCCCCCGCCGGTGCCCCCGCCCCCTCCCGTCAGCTCCCGCACACCAGCTCGGCCACCCGGTCCGCGCAGCCCCACGCCACCGTCACGCCCGCACCGCCGTGGCCGTAGTCGTGGACCAGCAGCCCGCCGCCCGGCAGGGGCTCCGACTCGATGCGGACGCCGCCCGCGCGGGTCGGGCGCAGGCCCACACGGTGGCCCAGGACGCGGGCGCGCGCGATCTCGGGGCGGATGCGGGCGCAGCGCGCCACGATCGCCGCCGCCGTCGACGGGTCCGGCGCGGACCGCTCGTCGTCCTCCTGGGCCGTACCGCCCAGAATCAGGCGTCCCGGCTGCGGAAAGAAGTACGTGGTCTCGCTCGACGCCCCGTCGGCCGCCGTGAACCAGGTGTCCACCCCCGGGTTCTCCACCAGCACCAGTTGCCCCCGCACCGCCCGCACCCCCGGGTCCGGCACCAGGTCGCGCGCGGCGAGCCCCGTGCAGTTCACCACCACCGGCGCCACGGCCGCCGCCTCCCGCAGGTCCGTCACCGCCCGGTGCTCGACGACTCCGCCCGCCGCCTCGAACCGGGCGCGCAGCCACGCCAGGTGCACCGGCATGTCGATGAGCGGGAGCCGGGCCGCGAGACCCACCTCGTACGGCCCCGGCACCTCCTCCGCCGCCAGCGGGCGCAGCCCCGCGACCTCCCCGGCCCAGGCGCCGAGACCCGACAGCAGCGTGTCCGCGTGCACGCCCGCCACCAGACGCACCCCCGTCGCGGCCGGATCGGCGGCCAGCCCCTCGTACACCCGCAGCGACGCCAGCGACCAGGCCCCGACCTCGGCCGCCGGCTCGATCCGGTACGGCCACCACAGCGCCCCCGCCACCGCCGACGTCGTCCCCGTCACCGCGTCCCGCGACCACACCCGGACCCGCAGGCCCCGCTCCGCCAGCCGGATCGCGGCCGTCAGACCGACGACCCCGCCCCCCACCACGACCCCGTCGACGACCCCATCGCTGTCCATGCCGGGACCGTACCGGCTGCCCACCTCCCGCGGGCCCTGACCTAGGATTCATCCCCTGATGACTGCCACTCTCGTCGCCAAGAACCTCGCCGCCGGCCACGGCGACCGTTCCCTCTTCTCCGGGCTCGACCTCGTCGTCGCCCCCGGGGACGTCATCGGCCTCGTCGGTGTCAACGGCGCCGGCAAGTCGACCCTCCTCCGGCTGCTCGCCGGCCTCGACACCCCCGAGGACGGAGAGCTGCGGCTCTCCCCGCCCACCGCCACCGTCGGGCACCTCCCGCAGGAGCCCGAGCGGCGCGAGGGAGAGACCGTCCGGGACTTCCTGGCCCGGCGCACCGGCGTCGCCGCCGCCCAGGCGGCCATGGACGAGGCCACCCAGGGCCTCGTCGACGGCACGCCCGGCGCCGACGACGCGTACGCCGTCAGCCTGGAGCGCTGGCTCGACCTCGGCGGCGCCGACCTCGACGAGCGCGCCGATGAGGTCGCCGCCTCCCTCGGCCTCACTGTCGGCCTCGACCAGCCGATGACCTCCCTCTCCGGCGGCCAGGCCGCCCGCGCCGGACTCGCCTCCCTCCTCCTCTCCCGCTACGACGTCTTCCTCCTCGACGAGCCCACCAACGACCTCGACCTCGACGGCCTGGAACGGCTCGAGACCTTCGTCCAGGGCCTGCGCGCCGGCACCGTCGTCATCAGCCACGACCGCGAGTTCCTCACCCGCACCGTCACCAAGGTCCTCGAACTCGACCTCGCCCAGCAGCAGATCACCCTCTACGGCGGCGGCTACGAGGCGTATCTGGAGGAGCGGGACACCGCCCGGCGGCACGCCCGCGAGGAGTTCGAGGAGTACGCAGACAAGAAGGCGTCCCTCGAATCGCGCGCCCTCATGCAGCGCAACTGGATGGACAAGGGCGTCCGCAACGCCCGCCGCAAGGCCACCGACAACGACAAGATCGGCCGCAAGCTGCGCGGCGAGGCCAGCGAGAAGCAGGCCGCCAAGGCCCGGCAGACCCAGCGCATGATCGAACGCCTCGACGTCGTCGACGAGCCCCGCAAGGAGTGGGAGCTGCGCATGGAGATCGCCGCCGCGCCCCGCTCCGGCGCGGTCGTGGCCACCCTGCGCGAGGCCGAGGTCCGCCGCGGCGACTTCGCCTTCGGACCCGTCACCCTCCAGATCGACTGGGCCGACCGGGTCGCCATCACCGGCGCCAACGGCGCCGGCAAGTCCACCCTGCTCGCCGCGCTCCTCGGCCGGCTCCCGCTGGACGCGGGCGACGCGGCCCTCGGCCCCGGCGTCGTCGTCGGCGAGGTCGACCAGGCCCGCAGGCTCTTCCACGGTACGGAGACCCTCCTCGACGCGTTCTGCGCCGCCGTCCCCGAGACCGAGCCGGCCGAGGTCCGCACCCTGCTCGCCAAGTTCGGCCTCAAGGCCGACCACGTCCTTCGCCCCGCCACCACCCTCTCGCCGGGCGAACGGACCCGCGCCGCGCTCGCCCTCCTCCAGGGCCGCGGAGTGAACCTGCTCGTCCTCGACGAGCCGACCAACCACCTCGACCTGCCGGCCATCGAACAGTTGGAGGCCGCCCTCGACTCGTACGACGGCACCCTCCTGCTCGTCACCCACGACCGCCGCATGCTCGACGCGGTCCGCACCACCCGGCGCGTCGAGGTCGCCGACGGCAAGGTGACCGAGCTCTGATGACCGTCTCCTTCGGCTGGGGCCCCGTCGAGGCGCGGCACCTCGCCCCCGCGGGCGGCTGCGTGGTCGTCGTCGACGTCCTGTCCTTCACCACCTCCGTCGGCGTCGCCGTCGAGGGCGGCACCGCGGTGTACCCGTACCGCTGGCGGGACGCGAGCGCCCTCGCGTACGCCGAGCGGAAGGACGCCGTCCTCGCCGTGGGCCGGAGCGAGGCCACCGCGGCGCACCCGTGGTCGCTCTCCCCGGCCGCGCTGCGGGCCGCGCCCGCGCCCTGGCCCGACCGCCTCGTGCTGCCCTCCCCGAACGGCTCCACCATCGCCGTGGAGGCCGCGTCCGGACAGGCGACCGTCGTCGCCGCCTCCCTGCGCAACCCCACCGCCGTCGCCCGCCGGCTCGCCGAGCGCGGATACGGCACCGCCGAGCGGCCCCTCGCCGTCGTCGCCGCCGGTGAACGGTGGCCCGACGGCTCCCTGCGCCCCGCCCTGGAGGACCTGCTCGGGGCCGGAGCGGTGCTGGCCGCGCTGCGGGGCCTCGCCCCGCACCCCTTCACCCCCGAGGCGACCGCGGCGGCCACGCTGTGGGAGGCCACCGAGGACCCGGTCGCCGCCTTGCACGGCTGCGACTCGGGCCGTGAACTGTACGAGTACGGCTATCCGCAGGACGTGGAGGTGGCCGCCGAGATCGACGCGTCGACCGCGGTACCCGTCCTCGTGGACGGCGCATTCCAGGAGGCACCATGACCGACGACCGCGTGACCCGGCTCATCGAGATGCTGGACGACCTCGACGCCGACGTCGACGAGACGATCGACCTCGCCGACGAGATCGCCGCGTCCGGAGACCAGGGCGCGCTGGTGCGCCTGGAGGCCGAACTCGACCGGGCGGTCGCCGACCGCAACGCCTACGCCCGCGAGCTCCTCGGCGGCGTCATCGCCGCCCTCGGCGGCACCGAGCGGCTCCCGGTCCTCGTCCGGGCCTCCGCCGTCGACCTCGGCGACGACCAGGACGGCCTCGCCACCGAGATCGTCGACCTCGTCCAGGCCGACCCGAAGACCGCCCAGCGCCTGCTCCGCCCCCTGACGGAGGACGACGACCTGGTGGTGGCGAACCGGGCGGACTGGGCACTGCGGTTCGTGCCGTAACGGTGACGGCGGCCGGGCCCCGCCGCCCCGGGCCCCCGTCGCGCGCCGTCGCCGGGGGCCCGGCCCGTTCGTAGAATCGGGGGAGGGGGCGACGTCGGCAGGACGGGACGGCGCGTCATGGACCGCGACGAGATGATCCGGTTGTTCGAGACCCACCGGGCCGCCGAGGCCGCCCGCGACTACGACGCCATCCTCGCCACCTTCGTGCCCGACTGCTACCTGGAGACCGCCGCCCTGGGCCTGCGCAGCGAGGGCCACGCCGCCGCGCGGGCCGCGTACCAGGGCTACTTCACCGCCTTCCCGGACCTCCAGCCCGACGACCGGGGGCGCGCCTTCGGGGACGACGTCATCGTGGTCTGGGGGACGCTGCGCGGCACCAGCGGCGGCGACTGGCTGGGCGTCCCACCGAGCGGCGGCACCTTCGAGGTGCCCTTCGCGAACGTCGCCCCCTTCCGGGAGGGCCGGATGGCCGGCGAGACGATCTACTTCGACCTGGCCACGCTGTGCGCGCAGGCCGGCATCGACCTCACGGCGATCAGATCCGCGGCCGCGTCGCGAGCGGGGCGATGACGAGGCGCCCGGCTTCTCGGCCGGGCCTGCGCCCACCTGCGTGTCTCGTCGGCGGCCCGCCCGGCCGCACCGAGGCGCCCAGCCGCCGCAGTGGCGCGGCCATGCCGCGAGAGGCGCCGTACGGGCGTAGGCGGTGGCCGGCCGCGTCCCGCCCGGCGCCGCACCGTCGCACCTCGGTGCGGCGCCTCAGCGACAGGTCAGCGCCCGCGCCGCTTGCCGCTGCCCCCGCCCTCGTTCAGGAGGCCGGCCTTCCGCAGGGCGTCGGCCATCGCGCTGTTGGCGGGGGCCGGGGCGGACTGGCCCCGGTTGCGGTCGCCACCGGTACCGGCACCGCCGCCCGCGCGGCGCTGCTGCGGGGGGCGCCCGCCCCGTTCGCGGCGCGGCGCGCGTTCGCCGCCGCCCGGGGCCTCGGAGGCGCCGGTCTTGGCCTCGTCGTCGAGGCGGAGCGTCAGGGAGATCCGCTTGCGCGGGATGTCGACGTCGAGGACCTTCACCCGCACCACGTCACCCGGCTTCACCACGTCCCGGGGGTCCTTGACGAAGTTCTTCGACATCGCCGAGACGTGCACCAGACCGTCCTGGTGGACGCCGATGTCGACGAACGCGCCGAACGCGGCCACGTTGGTGACGACCCCCTCCAGGATCATCCCGGAGGACAGGTCGGAGATCTTCTCCACGCCCTCCTTGAAGGTGGCCGTCCGGAACGCGGGGCGCGGGTCGCGGCCCGGCTTCTCCAGCTCCTTCAGGATGTCGGTGACCGTCGGCAGACCGAAGGTCTCGTCGACGTAGTCGTCCGCGCGCAGCGAGCGCAGCACCCCGGTGTTGCCGATCAGAGCGGCGACGTCGCCCCCCGTCGCCTTCACCATGCGGCGCACCACCGGGTACGCCTCCGGGTGCACCGCCGACGCGTCCAGCGGGTCGTCGCCGCCGCGGATCCGCAGGAAGCCCGCGCACTGCTCGTACGCCTTCGGGCCGAGCCGGGCCACGTCCTTCAGGGCGCGGCGGGAGCGGAAGGGACCGTGGGCGTCGCGGTGGGCCACGATGTTCTCGGCGAGGCCGGCGCCGATGCCGGAGACCCGCGAAAGCAGCGGCACGGACGCCGTGTTGACGTCGACGCCGACGCCGTTCACACAGTCCTCGACGACCGCGTCGAGGGAGCGCGAGAGCTTCACCTCGGACAGGTCGTGCTGGTACTGGCCGACGCCGATCGACTTCGGGTCGATCTTCACGAGCTCGGCGAGCGGGTCCTGGAGCCGGCGGGCGATGGACACCGCGCCGCGCAACGACACGTCCAGCTCGGGCAGTTCCTGGGAGGCGAAGGCGGAGGCGGAGTAGACCGAGGCGCCCGCCTCGGACACCATCACCTTCGTCAGGTTCAACTCGGGGTGCTTCGCGATGAGTTCACCGGCGAGCTTGTCCGTCTCGCGGGACGCGGTGCCGTTACCGATGGCGACCAGCTCGACCGCGTGCTCCTTCGCGAGCCGGGCCAGCTTCGCGAGCGACTCGTCCCACCGGTTGGCCGGGACGTGCGGGTGGATCGTGTCCGTGGCGACGACCTTGCCGGTCGCGTCCACCACGGCCACCTTCACGCCCGTACGGAAACCGGGGTCGAGGCCCAGGGTGGCCCGCGTCCCGGCCGGCGCGGCGAGCAGCAGGTCGCGCAGGTTCGCGGCGAAGACCCGCACGGCCTCGTCCTCGGCGGCCGTCCGCAGCCGCAGCCGCAGGTCGATCCCGAGGTGGACCAGGATCCGGGTCCGCCAGGCCCAGCGGACGGTGTCCAGGAGCCACTTGTCGCCGGGGCGGCCGCGGTCGGCCACGCCGAAGCGGTGCGCGATGATCGGCTCGTACGACGAGGAGGCGCCCGGCGAGGAGGTGCCCGGGGTCTCGGAGGGCTCCTCCGGCTCCAGCTCCAGGCTGAGGACGTCCTCCTTCTCGCCGCGCAGCATGGCGAGGATCCGGTGCGAGGGCAGCGCGGTGAACGGCTCGGCGAAGTCGAAGTAGTCGGCGAACTTCGCGCCCGCCTCCTCCTTGCCCTCCTTGACCTTGGCCACCAGCCGGCCCCGGCCCCACATGCGCTCGCGCAGCTCGCCGATCAGGTCGGCGTCCTCCGAGAACCGCTCGGTGAGGATGGCCCGCGCGCCCTCCAGGGCGGCCGCCGGGTCCGCGACGCCCTTGCCGGCGTCGACGAACGCGGCCGCGGCGGCGAGCGGTTCCACCGACGGGTCGGCGAGCAGCCCGTCGGCCAGCGGCTCCAGACCGGCCTCGCGGGCGATCTGCGCCTTGGTCCGCCGCTTCGGCTTGAACGGCAGATAGATGTCCTCGAGACGCGCCTTGGTGTCGGCGGCCCGGATCCGCGCCTCCAGCTCCGGCGTCAGCTTGCCCTGTTCGCGTACGGAGTCGAGGACGGCGGTCCGCCGGTCCTCCAGCTCGCGCAGATACCGCAGCCGCTCCTCCAGCGTGCGGAGCTGCGCGTCGTCGAGCATCTCCGTCGCTTCCTTGCGGTAGCGCGCGATGAACGGCACGGTGGAACCGCCGTCGAGCAGCTCGACGGCCGCCCTCACCTGTCGCTCGCGTACGCCGAGCTCCTCGGCGATCCTTGCCTCGATGGACGTCGTCACGATGTCCCGACCCGCCTTCTCGTGCCTCAAGCTTGCGGGAAGCATTCTGCCGGGTCGGTCACCCGTACGCGGCAACCGACCCGCCTCCCGTCCGTCACGCCGTGCCGGTGAGATCCGCCGGGAAGGCGCCCGCGCCGACCGCCGTCACCAGGAAACCCTTGGTGAGCTCGGCGAGCCGGGCCGTGCCGTCCGCGCCCAGGTGCTCGTACGGGGCGGCGTCCAGCCGGTCCGTCTCGTCCTCCAGGGCCTCGCGCAGCGCCGCGCCCGCCTCGGTGAGCGCGCCGTCCGCGTCGAGCAGCCCGCGCCCGCGCAGCCGCTCCACGGCCGCGTCCCAATCGGCGCGCCGCCAGCCGCGGGTGCCGAGGACCCAGCGCGGCGCCATGCCGCGGCCGGTGGCGGTGTGGCTGGCCAGGGCCTCCACCGGGTCGAGCCCCGCGCTCAGCAGGGCCGCCAGGTGGCCGTCCCCGCGGTGCTCGCGCAGCAGCGTCGTGGCGTGCCAGAGCCGCAGGTGCGGGGCGTCCGGCACCGGCAGGTCCGCGTTGCCGGCGTACAGCGGGCGGGCGTGCCGGGTGCAGCCCTCGGTGGCGCGCAGGGCGAGCTCGGCCGCCTCCGCCATCTCGGGAGAGGCGACGGCCTCCTCCCCGAGCAGCCGGCGCAGGGTGGCGTCCGCGGCCCGCAGCCGGGCGTCGAGGACGGCGGCGGGGGAGGCGGTCTCCCAGACGGCGGGCAGGTGCCGGGCGAGGAAGGCGTGGTTGTAGTTGTAGAACGTCGCGGCGACCGTTCCGGCGCCGACGGCCCCGAGCGGGGCGCTGCGCGCGGCCAGCCGCGCGGCGCTCTGGTCCGTGATCCCGATCCGCTGGAACTCGGTGTCCAGGTCGGGCGAGAAGAACAGCGTCGCGTGCAGCATGTTCACCGGATGGGCGCAGCGGCGGCCCGCGCGGGGCGGCAGATTCGTCATGAAGCCGCACCTTACCTACCGGTCGGTACGCCGTGAATCCCGGGTGCCACCCCGACCCGCCCGACGACGGGCGCGCCCCGACCGCTCCGGACCCTGGCCTGCGGGGCCCTGCCGGGCGGCGGATCCGCCCCGGCCCCGGTCCGGCCTGCGGCGGCCCGTCCGGCCCGGGTGGTCCCCAGGTGCCTACCCCGGCCGCGGGTGCGGCCCTGGCGCCGCCCCGGTGCCGCTCCGGCCTGGACCGACCCGCCGGGCCGGGATTGGCCACCCGGGCCTGCCCCGGAAGCGGGTGTACCTCGGCGCCGCTCCGGCCCGCGAGGGCCTGCCCTTCGGCGGGTCCGGCCCGGACCGCTCCGGACCCGGTCTGCGGGAACAGTCCCGGGCCGGGGTCGGCCCGGGATGCCTGCCCCGCCGCCGCCCCGGTGCCGCTCCGGCCTGGGCCGACCCGCCGGGCCGGGATCGGCCACCCGGGCCTGCCCCGGCGGGTGCGGCCCCGGCGCCGCCCCCGCCTGCGAGGGCCTGCCCTTCGGCAGGTCCGCCCCCGGACCGCTCCGGACCCGGTCTGCGGGGACCGTCCCGGGCCGGGGTTTGTCCGGGGTGCCTGCCCCGGCGCCCCCCTGGCCTGCGGCAGCCCGCCGGGTGCCTGCCCCGGAAGCGGGTGCGGCCTCGGTGCCGCTCCGGTCTGCGCCGACCCGCCGACCCGCCGACCTGCCGGCCCGGGTCGGCCCCGGAAGCGGGTGCACCCCGGCGCCGCCCCGGCCTGCGGAGGGCCTGCCCTTCGGCAGGTCCGCCCCGGCGTCGCCGCCCCGCCCGCGCCCGGCCCCCCACAGCCCGCGGAGCACCGCACCAAACGATGGCGCCGCCCCTCGGGCCATGGCAGGAAAGGTGGGGACCTCGTCATTGCGGCCATGCGTGCCGCCGCGAAGGATGAGGGCATGACGCAGCGACCCGTCCTCGTCGTCCTCTTCGACGACGTGCAGAGCCTCGATGTCACCGGCCCCGTCGAGGTCTTCGCCGGTGCCGGCCGGCTCGCCGGGCGGCGGGGCGGTTATCCGATCCGGACCGCCTCCCTCGACGGCGGGCCCGTCCGCTCGTCGAGCGGGCTGCGGCTGCTGCCCGACACCACGCTCGCGGAGGCGGTCGCCGACGGGCCCCCGCACACCCTGCTCGTCCCCGGCGGCGAGGGGACCCGGGCACCCGTCCCCGCGCTCGTCGACTGGCTGCGCGCCCACGCCCCGGCCGCACAGCGGCTGGTGTCGGTGTGCACCGGTGCGCTGCTGCTCGCGGAGGCCGGGCTGCTCGACGGCCACCGCGCCACCACGCACTGGATCGCCTGCGACCACCTCGCCCGCTGCTACCCGGAGGTCGACGTCGACCCCGACCCGATCTTCGTGCGGGACGGGCGGCTGTCCACCTCCGCCGGGGTGACCGCGGGCATCGACCTCGCGCTCGCGCTGGTGGAGGAGGACCTCGGCCGCGACGCCGCCCTCACCGTCGCCCGCCACCTGGTCGTCTTCCTGCGCAGGCCCGGCAACCAGGCGCAGTTCAGCGCCCAACTGGCCGCGCAGACCGCCCGCCGCGCACCGCTGCGGGACCTCCAGCACTGGATCGCCGAGCACCCCGACGCGGACCTGTCGGTCGAGGCCCTCGCCGCCCGAGCCCGACTCTCGCCCCGCCACTTCGCGCGCGCCTTCCATGCCGAGACCGGCACGACACCGGGCCGCTTCGTCGACCGCGTACGCCTCGAACACGCCCGCAGGCTCCTGGAGGAGTCCGTCCAGGGCGTCCAGGAGGTCGCCCGCGCCTCCGGATACGGCACCCCGGAGGCGATGCGCCGCGCCTTCGTCAAGGCGTTCGGCACCGCCCCGGCCGACTACCGGCGCCGCTTCCACGCCCCCCTCACCCCCGCACCCGTCTCCCAGGCCCCCCTCACCCCCGCCCCCCTCACCCCCGCACCCGTCATCCAGGCCCCCGTCGTCTGATCAGGAAAGGACCACCGTCGTGCAGATCGCCGTCCTCCTCTACGACCGCTTCACCTCGCTGGACGCCATCGGCCCGTACGAGCTCCTCGGCCGCCTCCCCGGCGCCGAGGCCGTCTTCGTCGGCAAGGAGCCCGGGCCCGTACGGAACGACCAGGGGAGCCTCGCGCTCGTCGCCGACCGGGCGCTCGGGGACGTGCCCCGGCCCGACATCGTGCTCGTCCCCGGCGGACCGGGCTCGCGCGAGGCCATGCACGACCCGGAGATCCTCGCCTGGCTGCGCGCCGCCGACGCCACCAGCACCTGGACCACCTCCGTGTGCACCGGATCCCTGATCCTCGGCGGGGCGGGGCTGCTCACGGGCCGCCGCGCCACCAGCCACTGGCTCGCGCTGGACGAGCTCGCCCCGCTGGGCGCCGAACCGACCGGCGAGCGCGTCGTCTTCGACGGCAAGTACGTCACGGCCGCCGGGGTCTCCTCCGGTATCGACATGGCACTGCACCTGCTCGGCCGCATCGGCGGCGACGAGACCGCGCAGACCGTCCAGTTGCTCACCGAGTACGACCCGCAGCCGCCGTACGACGCGGGCTCGCCCGACAAGGCCCCGGCCGCGATCGTCGCCCGCTGGCGCGCTCAGGCGGAGAAGGTCCTCGTCCAGGAGCCGTGACCGGTCAGCGCCCGTACGTGAAGCGGGGGGCGCGGCGTTCGAGGAAGGCGGCGACACCCTCGGCGGTGTCGCCGCTGCCGCGCGCCTGCTCGGCCCAGTGCGCGTCCCGGTCGGTGCGCCCGTCGGCGAACTCCTTGGCCGCGGCCTGGGTGAGCAGGGAGCGGGAGACGAGGGTACGGGTGAACTCCGCGACCCGCTTGTCGAGTTCACCCGCCGGATGCACCTCGTCGACGAGCCCGGTGCGCAGCGCCCGCTCCGTGTCGACGAGTTCGCCGGAGAACAGCAGGAACTTGGCGGTCGAGGGTCCCACCAGCGCGGCGAGGCGCCGGGTGGAGGAGGCGGGGTAGACGATGCCGAGCTTGGCCGGGGTCACCCCGAAGCGGGCGCCCTCCTCGGCGAAGCGCAGGTCGCAGGCGGCGGCGAGCTGGCTGCCGCCGCCGACGCAGTAGCCGCGGATCGCGGCGAGGGTCGGCTTGGGGAAGGCGGCGAGCGCCTCCTCGGCACGGACCGCGAGGGCCTGCTGCTCGTCGCCCGGCTCGCGCAGGGTCGAGATGTCGGCCCCGGCGCAGAAGGTCTCGCCCGCACCGGTCAGCACGAGGGCGCGCACCGCGGGGTCGGCGGCGAGCGGGGCGAGCAGGCCGGGCAGGGACCGCCACATGCCGGCGGTCATGGCGTTGCGCTTGGCGGGGTTCGCGATGACGACGGTGGCGACCTCGTCGGCGACGCTGACGGTCAGGTGCGGCTCCATGCGCCGGATGCTATCCGGGCCCCCGCTCCGTACGATCAAGAAGGGGGTGCGAGAGGAGACGCCGATGGCCCGCAAGGACACGCCCCCGCAGGACACGCCCCCGCAGGACAGGCCGCCGCACGGCAGGCACGGTCCGACGGCCCGCCCGACGGCCCGCCCGACGGTCGGTACGACGGCCGGCACGACGGCCGGCACGAGGGACGACCCCAGGGACGAGCTGAACCGCGAGGGCAGGAGGCTCAGCCGTGGCTTCGGCCGGCTGGCCGCCCTCGGACTGCTGCTCGCGCTCGCCGGCATCGTCGGTCTGATCTACACCGGTGTCGCCACGCTGACCTCCATGCTGCTCTTCGGCTGGCTGCTGCTGATCGGCGGAGTCGTCGGTCTGCTGCACGCCGTCGAGTCGCGCGGCAGCAACTACTTCTGGCTCGCCGTGGTGGTCGCCGCCCTGAACATCGCGGCCGGTGTGGTCGTCGTCCGGCACCCGGAGGGCTCCGCCGAGGCGCTGACCATGTTCGCGGCCCTCCTCTTCCTGACCGGCGGGGTGTTCCGCCTGGTCGGCAGCGCGGTGGTGCGCGGGCCGCAGTTCGGCTGGACCCTGCTGCAGGGCGCCTTCGGTCTGCTGCTCGGCCTGCTGGTGCTCTTCGACTGGCCGCACAGCAGCCGGTACGTGCTCGGGGTGTTCTTCTCGCTCGCGCTGCTCTTCGACGGTCTCGGCCTGATCGCGATGGGAATCGGGGGACGCCGTATCGTCAGTATGGTCACACCGGCCGCCCCTCCTCCGAAGTCGTCAACGGAGGATCAGGAGTAGTCGAACAACTGACGTTGGCATACTCACCCGATCAGAAGTCGATCGATAGGTGTCGACTTCTGGTCAGTTTCCCGAGCCGCACCGCCGGATTCCCAAGACTCGACCTGTGGCGACAATCGAGCACGAGGGCGGGAGTCGGACTATGGAGAGCCGCGGGAGCGTCCCCGCCCGGCCACCGTCCTACGAAGGGGTCTGGCGGTTCACCGCTCCCGCGGTCGACGTCTCCGTGCCGCAGGCCCGGCACGCCGTCCGCGACCTTCTCGTCAGGCAGGGTGTCCCGGCCCACGACGACACCGTCCAGGGACTGCTTCTCATCGTCTCCGAGCTGGTCACCAACGCGGTCAAGCACGCCGCGCTGCTCTCCCCGGAGATAGCGGTGGAGGTGGCGATCGGGGCGGAGTGGATCCGGGTGTCCGTCGAGGACAACCACCCCTACCGCCCCAAGGCCCTGGAAGCGGACTGGGGCCAGACCGGCGGGCGCGGACTGCTGCTCGTCCGGGAGATCGCGCTGGAGTCCGGCGGCGCCTGCGACGTCGAGCACACCGCGAGCGGCGGCAAGATCATCTGGGCGGCGCTGCCCCTGAACCCGTTCGTCCCGGGCGGGGCGCCGACCGGGCCGGTGCTGCCGAGCACGGTGCCGGGGCCCCTGCCCGGCGCCGCGCCGGGAGCGCCGCCCGGCACCGCGCCGGGACTTCCCGAGTTCACCAGCCCCCGGACTGACCCGTCAGCTCCTTGATCGCCGGACGCGCCGCGTCGAGCACCGTCATGAACCAGGCGGAGAACGGCGCGGTCGCGTGGCGCTCGGCGAGCTCGGCCGCGGTCACGAAGGCGGTCTCCTCGACCTCCTCCGGGTCCGGCCGCACGCCCGCCTGCACCAGACCGACGAAGAGGTGGTTGAACTCCTGCTCCACCAGGCCCGAGGCCGGGTCCGGGTGGTTGTAGCGGACCGTCCCCGCCTCCGCGAGCAGCGAGGGCGAGACACCCAGCTCCTCGAAGGTGCGCCGGGCGGCCGCCGCGAACGGCGCCTCGCCCGGATAGGGGTGACCGCAGCAGGTGTTCGACCAGACACCGGGGGAGTGGTACTTGCCCAGGGCGCGCCGCTGGAGCAGCAGCCGCCCCGCCTCGTCGAAGAGGAAGACCGAGAAGGCCCGGTGCAACTGCCCCGGAGCCTGATGGGCGGCGAGCTTCTCCGCCGTACCGATCGTGACGCCGTCCTCGTCGACCAGTTCGAGCAAGATCGGCGCCTCGGCCGCGACCGGCAGGCTGCCGTTCGAGGAGCTGTGGGCCACGGTGGCTGGTGTGGTCGGCATACCCATCCTTCGCTTCGGTCCTCGCCCTGAGGGGCCACCTCAGTCTGCCGTACAAAACCGGCTTGTCCGTACTTCGGCGGCCGGACATGGCCGCTCCCACCGCACCGGAGTACATCCGGTGCGGCGGGAGCATCGCTCTTGTCAGACCCCGAAAGCCGCCGGATACGCGATCGTGCCCCGGGGCACGGCCCCGGAACCGCCGAGATCGAGCGCCATCATCACCTCGTCCGGCACCGCGAAGGCTGGCTTGATCCCATACGCGGACGCACGTACGAACCCGAACCGCGGGTAGTACTCCGGATGGCCCAGCACCAGGACGAGCCGCTCGCCGCGCAGCCGCGCCGCGTCGAGCACGGCCCGCACGACGGCCTGCCCGGCGCCCGTGCGCTGATACGCCGGGGCCACCGCGACGGGCGCGAGCGCCGCCGCGGGGACGCCGTCGACATGGCAGCGGGTGATCAGCGCGTACGCCGCCACCGTGCCGTCCGGGGCCTCCGCGACGTACGACAGGCCGGGGAGCCAGGCTCCCGGGTCCTGGCGCAGGGCGTCGACCAGGGCGGCCTCCGCCGGGGTCTCGAAGGCCGCCGTGTTGATCTCCCGTACGCGGGAGAGGTCGGCCGCCGTCTCCTCACGGGTCCGCCAGCGCGGATCGGCCGGACGCAGGACGTATCCGGTGTAGCCGTAGTCGCCGCCGTGCTCGCGGCGCAGTTCCAGCTCCTCCCGGGTGGCGGCCAGGGCCTCGGCCATCCCCGGCGCCGCCGGATCGGCGGCCGCGGCCCGCTCGGCCAGCGGGCCGTAGTACGCGTCCCAGTCGCTCTCGGGCTGCGGGACGGTGCCGAGGACGTGATAGCCGGCGGCGACCGCCGCGGCCGTGTTCCCGGCGGTGGTACGGAGCGGGTAGTGCCGCTCCCAGAAGGCGCGGGCCACGGGGCCCGGCTCGTCGGTGGTCCACTCGCACTCGGTGAGCACGAGCGTGCCGCCGGGGGCGAGCAGCCGGCGCCACTCGGCCAGCGCCCGGTCGAAGCCGATGGCGTAGGCCGAGCTCTCGGCCCAGACCAGGTCGAAGGAGCCGTCGGGCAGATCGTCGAGCGCGCCCATGTCGGCGCGCAGGGTGCGGATCCGTCCGCCGAGGCCGCGGGCGGCGGCGGCCTCCCGCAGTTCGGCCAGGAACGGCTCGTGCAGGTCGACCGCGGTCACCTCGGCGCCCGCCTCGGCGGCGAGGAGCAGCGCGGAGCGGCCGGGACCGCAGCCGAGGTCGAGCACGCGCGGACGCGCGGGCAGCGGCCCGGCCAGGGCCAGCAGGCGGCGGGTGGTGGTGTCGGAGCCCGGGCCCTGCCGCGGAAGACCGTGGTGCAGGGCGAAGAAGGCGTCGTACAGAGCGTTGTTGTTGTCGGACAACGTGGGAAACCCTTGGGTGTGAGGGCCCCGGCCGACGTCAGAGGTGCCGCCGCGCGGCACCGGGATCAGGTCAGCCGGAGACCCGGGAGTCGAGGGACGACCGGGCGCTGCCGCTGCGGGCAGCCTCCTTCGCGACGGTCATCAACCTCAGCTCCTCTCCACACTCACGTCACCGGTCCGCGCGCACGTCACCGGCGTACGGACCCCGCCAGGCTAACAGTCACAGGCAGAGCTTGGCCTCGTGCTCGGCGTGCCCGGCCGGCTCCAACTGGAAGGTGCAGTGCTCCACGTCGAAGTGCGAGCCCAGGCAGCCCTGGAGGTCGTGCAGCATCTTCTCGTGACCGATCGCGTCCAGCGTGTCCTGGGTCACCACCACGTGCGCGGACAGCACCGGCATCCCCGAGGTGATCGTCCAGGCGTGCAGGTCGTGCACGTCCTCGACGCCCGGCAGGGCCAGGATGTGCGACCGCACCTCGGCCATGTCGACGCCCTTCGGGGCGGCCTCCAGGAGGACGTCCAGGGTCTCCCGCAGCAGCTTCACCGTGCGCGGCACGATCATCAGGCCGATCACGATCGAGGCGATCGGGTCCGCGTACTGCCAGCCGGTGAGCAGGATCACGCCCGCGGCGACGATCACCGTCACCGAGCCCAGCGCGTCGGCGAGCACCTCCAGATAGGCGCCGCGCACGTTCAGACTCTCCTTCTGGCCGCGCATGAGCAGCGAGAGGGAGACGATGTTGGCGACCAGACCGACCACGGCGAAGGCGATGGCGAGGCCGCCGCGGGTCTCGGCCGGCTCGACGAACCGCTGGATCGCCTCGAACAGCACATAGCCGCCGACGCCGAGCAGCAGCAGACAGTTCGCCAGCGCCGCCAGTATCTCGGCGCGCGCGAAGCCGAAGGTGCGGTTGGCCGACGCCGGCCGGTTGGCGAAGTGGATCGCGAGCAGCGCCATCGCGAGGCCGACCGCGTCGGTCGCCATGTGGGCCGCGTCGGCGATCAGGGCGAGCGAGTCGGCGAGGATGCCGCCGACGATCTCGATCACCATCACGGAGAGCGTGATGCCGAGTGCGATCCGCAGCCGGTTCCGGTACGCCAGGGCCGCGGTGCCGCTGGGCGGCGGCCCGCCGTGGCTGTGCCCGTGGTCGTGTCCAGCCCCCATGACATGGCCTCCCGGTCGTGTCGACGACGTGCTCGGTGGTGTCTTCCGATGCGCAAGTGAACTACGGGTGGGGGGTATCCGCAACACGGCACTGAACACCGTTGTCATATGCTCTGACCTGCGGTGATGCGGACCGGACCGGGCGTGGCCGAAACCCTGCGCCCGGAGGGTTCCCGGCACGGTTTGGAGGCCGGGCCGCCGATCACCCATGATGATCTCCACAGCACCCGGCGCACCCCTGCGGACGCGAGGCGGCCCGGGGGAGGCCGTACCGCGAAACCTCGGTGAACTCGCGCTTGGCGTATCCGATAGCCTCAGCCGACGCGCCGCCGCCCGGTGCCGGGCCGCACCGCCGCGCCCGGGACCGTGCCGTGGGTCCCGCCGGCCCGTCCGCCAGCTCCAAGGAGTGAGTTCGCCCTGTCGACCGCCATCCTCACCGGTCCGCCGGTACCCGGATCGTCGCTCGACGCCGATCTGCGGTCCCTCGGCTTCCACGTCGAGGTCGCCTCCGGCCCCCGCGAGACGGGCACCCTGCTCGCCGGCGTCCCCGCCGGACAGCGCGTCGCCGTCGTGGACCCCCGCTTCGTCGGCCACCTCCACGCCCTGCGGCTCGCCCTCACCGACCCCCGCTTCCCGGCCGCCGCCGCGCCCGGCGTTCTCACCGCGCAGCCCGAGGCCCGGCCCGCCCTGGCCCGCGCGCTCGACCGGGCCGCCGTGCCCGCGGGCGCCCCCGCCGCCGGGACGGGCCTGCCCGACGCCCTCGCCGCCGCGCTCGACGCCGACGGCGTCGCCGTCCACCGGCCGCAGCTCGGCACCCTTGTCGCCGCCGTGCCCGAGGACCCCGAGGGCCGCCACCGGGCGCGCGCCGCCGTCGAGGCCGTCGACGAGGAGGCCGTACGGCTGCGCTCCGCCGTCAAGGCCCACGACGGCTTCTTCACCACCTTCTTCATCAGCCCGTACTCGCGCTACATCGCCCGCTGGTGCGCGCGCCGCGGCCTCACCCCCAACCAGGTCACCACCGCCTCGCTGCTCACCGCGCTCGTCGCGGCCGGCTGCGCCGCCACCGGCGACCGCGCCGGGTACGTCGCGGCCGGCGTCCTGCTCCTGGTCTCCTTCGTCCTCGACTGCACCGACGGCCAGCTCGCCCGCTACTCCCTGCAGTACTCGACGATGGGCGCCTGGCTGGACGCCACCTTCGATCGGGCCAAGGAGTACGCCTTCTACGCCGGGCTCGCCCTCGGCGCCGCCCGCGGCGGTGACGACGTGTGGTTCCTCGCGCTGACCGCGATGATCCTCATGACCTGCCGGCATGTCGTGGACTTCTCCTTCAACGAGGCGAACGCCCAGAGCGCGGGCGCCACGGCCAAGACCAGCCTCGCCCTGTCCAACCGGCTCGACAACGTCGGCTGGACCGTCTGGGCCCGGCGCATGATCATCCTTCCGATCGGCGAACGCTGGGCGATGATCGCCGTCCTCACCGCCGTCACCAGCCCCCGGATCGTCTTCTGGGCCCTGATCATCGGCTGCGCCTTCGGCGCCTGCTACACCACCGCCGGCCGCCTGCTGCGTTCGCTCACCCGCAAGGCCCCCCGCACCGACAGCGCGGCGCGGGCGCTGGCGGACCTCGCGGACACGGGCCCGCTCGCCGGGGCCGTGGCCCGTATCACCGCCCGCCGTCCCCGCGCCGGATTCCTCGCGCCGCTCCTCGCTGCCCTCGGCGCGGCGGCCGTGCTCGTCACCGCCGCCCTCACCGGCCCCGGCTGGGCCGTCGCGGGCGCCGCCGTCGCCTACGCGCTGCTCTCCGGCCTCGCCGTCGCCGCCCCCCTCAAGGGCGCCCTCGACTGGCTCGTCCCGCCGGTCTTCCGCGCCGCCGAGTACGCCACGATCCTGATCCTGGCGGCCGAGGCCGACTCCGCGCAGGCGCTGCCCGCCGCATTCGGGCTGGTCGCGGCGGTCGCCTACCATCACTACGACACGGTGTACCGCATCCGCGGCAACGCCGGCGCGCCGCCGGCCTGGCTGGTGCGCACCATCGGCGGCCACGAGGGACGCACGCTCGTGGTGGCCGTGCTCGCCGCTCTGACGGCGAGCCGCGGCAACGACTTCACCTCGGCGCTCACCGCTCTCGCGGTCGCCGTCGGCCTCGTGGTGCTCGTGGAGTCGGTCCGCTTCTGGGTCTCCTCCGGAGCACCCGCCGTACATGACGAAGGAGAGACAGCATGATTGGCCTCGTACTGGCAGCCGGTGCCGGACGGCGTCTGCGCCCCTACACCGACACGCTCCCGAAGGCCCTCGTGCCCGTGGACCCCGCCGGTGACGGTTCTCTCACCGTGCTGGACCTCACGCTGAAGAACTTCGCCGAGGTCGGCCTCACCGAGGCCGCCATCGTCGTCGGCTACCGCAAGGAGGCCGTGTACGCGCGCAAGGAGGCCCTGGAGGCGAAGTACGGCCTGAAGCTGACCCTCATCGACAACGACAAGGCCGAGGAGTGGAACAACGCCTACTCCCTGTGGTGCGCGCGTGAGGTCCTCAAGCGCGGTGTGATCCTCGCCAACGGCGACACCGTCCACCCCGTCTCCGTCGAGAAGACCCTGCTCGCCGCCCGCGGCGAGGGCCGGAAGATCATCCTCGCCCTCGACACGGTGAAGAACCTCGCCGACGAGGAGATGAAGGTCGTCACCGCCGAGGGCAAGGGCGTCCGGAAGATCACGAAGCTGATGGACCCGGCCGACGCGACCGGCGAGTACATCGGTGTCACCCTCATCGAGGCCGAGGCCGCCGAGGAGCTCGCCGACGCCCTGAAGACCACCTTCGAGCGCGACCCCGACCTCTACTACGAGGACGGCTACCAGGAGCTGGTGAACCGCGGCTTCACCGTCGACGTGGCGCCCATCGGCGACGTCTCGTGGGTGGAGATCGACAACCACGACGACCTGGCGAAGGGCCGTGACATCGCGTGCCAGTACTGACCCGGCTCATTCCGTCGCCGGTCGTCGTCGACATCCGCGGAGGAGCGCTGGACGACCTGTCCGCGCTCCTCGCGGACCGGCGGATCTCCAGCAACGGGCGGATCGCCGTCGCCATCAGCGGCGGCTCCGGCCTGAAACTGCGTGACCGCTTCGCCGCCGAGCTCCCCGACGCCGACTGGTACCCGGTCGCGGGCGGCACCATCGACGAGGCCGTCAAGCTCGCCGACGCCATGCGCGGCAAGCGCTACGACGCGGTCGTGGCGCTCGGCGGCGGCAAGATCATCGACGTGACCAAGTACGCGGCGGCCCGGGTCGGCCTGCCGCTCGTCGCCATCGCCACCAACCTGTCGCACGACGGCATCTGCTCGCCGATCTCCACCCTGGACAACGACAACGGCCGCGGCTCCTACGGTGTGCCGACCCCGATCGCGCTGGTCATCGACCTCGACGTGATCCGGGACGCGCCGATCCGCTTCGTCCGCTCCGGCATCGGCGACGCGATCTCCAACCTCTCCGCGATCGCCGACTGGGAGCTCTCCCACCGCGAGACCGGCGAGAAGGTCGACGGCCTGGCCGCCGCCATGGCCCGCAGCGCGGGCGAGGCGGTGCTCCGCCACCCCGGCGGCGTCGGCGACGACGACTTCCTCGTCACCCTCTCCGAGGGCCTGGTGATGTCCGGCATCGCCATGTCGATCAGCGGCGACAGCCGCCCCTCCTCGGGCGCCTGCCACGAGATCAGCCACGCCTTCGACCTGCTCTACCCCACCCGGGCGGCCAGCCACGGCGAGCAGTGCGGCCTCGGCGCCGCCTTCGCCATGCACCTGCGCGGCGCCCGCGACGGGTCCGCGCAGATGGTGGAGACCCTGCGGCGGCACGGCCTGCCCGTGCTGCCCGAGGAGATGGGCTTCACCGTCGACGAGTTCGTACGGGCGGTGGAGTTCGCCCCGCAGACCCGGCCCGGCCGCTTCACCATCCTCGAACACCTCGACCTGTCCGCCGACGAGATCAGGGACGCATACGCCGACTATGCAAAAGCCATCGGTAGCTGAGCTCCGCCCGGTCGTCCACCCGCCGGGTGTGAAGGACCGGCGGAGCGGCGAACACTGGGGCGGCCGCCTGTACATGCGGGAGATCTCGCTGCGGATCACCCGCCACCTGGTGAACACCAGGGTCACGCCGAACCAGCTCACGTACGTGATGACCCTCGCCGGTGTCCTCGCCGCCCCCGCGCTGCTGATCCCCGGCATCCCGGGGGCGCTGCTCGGCGTGCTCATGGTCCAGCTCTACCTGCTGCTCGACTGCGTCGACGGCGAGGTGGCCCGCTGGAAGCAGCAGTTCTCGCTCGGCGGCGTCTACCTGGACCGGGTCGGCGCGTACCTCTGCGACGCGGCCGTGCTCGTCGGCTTCGGCCTGCGCGCCGCCGACCTGTGGGGGTCCGGCCGCATCGACTGGCTGTGGGCCTTCCTCGGCACCCTCGCCGCGCTCGGCGCCATCCTGATCAAGGCCGAGACCGACCTCGTCGGCGTCGCCCGCCACCAGGGCGGTCTGCCGCCGGTCAAGGAGGCCGCCTCCGAGCCGCGCTCCTCCGGCATGGCGCTGGCCCGCCGCGCCGCCGCCGCGCTCAAGTTCCACCGCCTGATCCTGGGGATCGAGGCGTCCCTGCTGATCCTGGTCCTCGCCGTCGGGGACCAGATCCGGGGCGACCTGTTCCTCTCCCGGCTCGGCGTCGCCGTCCTGGCCGGCATCGCGCTGCTGCAGACCGTGCTGCACCTGGTGTCGATCCTGGCCTCCAGCAGGCTGAAGTGAGGGCGCCCGTCATGACCGCACCGATGAAGCTGGGCGCCGTCGTCATCACGATGGGCAACCGGCCCGACGACCTGCGGGCCCTGCTCGACTCGATCGCCAAGCAGGAGGGCGACCCGATCGAGGTCGTCGTCGTCGGCCAGGGCGTCGAGCTCACCGACCTGCCCGACGGAGTCCGCTCCGTGAGCCTGCCCGAGAACATCGGCATCCCCGGCGGCCGCAACGTCGGCATCGAGGCGTTCGGGCCCGGCGGCACCGACGTCGACGCGCTGCTCTTCCTCGACGACGACGGACTGCTCGCCAACACCGACACCGCCGAGCTGATCCGCCAGGCATTCACCGCCGACCCGCGCCTGGGCATCATCAGCTTCCGGATCGCCGACCCGGAGACCGGTCTCACCCAGCGCCGGCACGTGCCGCGGCTGCGCGCCTCGGACCCGATGCGCTCCTCCCGGGTGACCACCTTCCTCGGCGGCGCCAACGCCGTACGGACCAAGGTCTTCGCCGAGGTCGGCGGCCTGCCGGACGCGTTCTTCTACGCGCACGAGGAGACCGACCTCGCCTGGCGGGCCCTCGACGCCGACTGGATGATCGACTACCGTTCCGACATGGTGCTGCTGCACCCCACCACCCCGCCGTCCCGGCACGCGTCGTACCACTTCAACGTGGCCCGCAACCGGGTGTGGCTGGCTCGCCGCAATCTTCCCGCGCCCCTGGTGCCGGTCTATCTCGGCGTGTGGCTGCTGCTCACCCTGGCACGACGACCCTCCGTACCCGCTCTCAGGGCCTGGTTCGGCGGTTTCCGGGAGGGCTGGACGGCCCCCTGCGGACCTCGGCATCCCATGAGGTGGCGTACGGTGTGGCGGCTGACCCGACTGGGACGCCCGCCCGTCGTCTGACATCGTGGTACCCGACTTGCCGCGCATCTTGAACACGAAAGTTTCGACTTGTGAGTGACACATCCCGGGACGGTGGGGTCGTGACGAGCACCCGACCGTCCGTCGACGACGGGCTGAGCCCGGCCGAGCTGGCCGCGAAGTACGGTCTCACCGTCAGCGGTGCCCGGCCGGGGCTCGTGGAGTACATCCGCCAGCTCTGGGGCCGGCGCCACTTCATCCTGGCCTTCTCCCAGGCGAAGCTCACCGCCCAGTACAGCCAGGCGAAGCTGGGTCAGCTCTGGCAGGTGGTGACGCCCCTGCTGAACGCGCTGGTCTACTTCCTGATCTTCGGCCTGATCCTCGACGCGGACCGGGGCATGTCACGGTCGGTGTACATCCCGTTCCTCGTGACCGGTGTGTTCGTGTTCACCTTCACGCAGAGCTCGGTGATGGCCGGCGTGCGCGCGATCTCCGGCAACCTCGGCCTGGTGCGGGCCCTGCACTTCCCCCGGGCCTCGCTGCCGATCTCGTTCGCGCTCCAGCAGCTCCAGCAACTGCTGTTCTCGATGGTCGTGCTCATCGTCATCGCCGTGTCCTTCGGCAGCTACCCGGCGCTGAGCTGGCTGCTGATGATCCCCGCCCTGGTGCTGCAGTTCGTCTTCAACGCCGGACTCGCCATGATCGTGGCGCGGATGGGCGCCAAGACGCCCGACCTCGCCCAGCTCATGCCGTTCATCATGCGCACCTGGATGTACGCGTCCGGCGTGATGTTCTCCATCCCGGTGATGCTGAAGGACCAGCCCGCCTGGATCGCCGACCTGCTCCAGTACAACCCGGCCGCCCTCCACATGGACCTGATCCGCTTCGCGCTGATCGACGGCTACGGGGCCTCGAACCTCCCGCCGCACGTCTGGGCCATCACCGTGGCCTGGTCCCTGGTGATCGGCGTGGGCGGCTTCGTCTACTTCTGGAAGGCCGAGGAAAGGTACGGCCGTGGCTGACCACGACACCCAGGACCGCGTGCCCACCGTCATCGCGGACAACGTCCACATCGTCTACCGGGTCAACGGCGCCGCCGGCGGCAAGGGCAGCGCCACCGCCGCCCTCAGCCGCATCATCCGCCGCCGCAAGGGCGAGACCGAACGCGGTGTGCGCAAGGTGCACGCCGTGCGCGGCGTCTCCTTCACCGCCTACCGCGGCGAGGCCATCGGCCTGATCGGCACCAACGGCTCCGGCAAGTCGACCCTGCTGCGCGCCATCGCCGGCCTGCTGCCCACCGAGAGCGGCAAGGTCTACACCGACGGCCAGCCCTCGCTGCTCGGCGTCAACGCGGCGCTGATGAGCGACCTCACCGGTGAGCGCAACGTGATCCTCGGCGGCCTCGCGATGGGCATGAGCCGCGACGAGATCAAGAGCCGGTATCAGGACATCGTCGACTTCTCCGGCATCAACGAGAAGGGCGACTTCATCTCGCTGCCGATGCGGACCTACTCCTCCGGCATGGGCGCCCGGCTCCGCTTCGCCATCGCCGCCGCCAAGCAGCACGACGTCCTCATGATCGACGAGGCCCTCGCGACCGGCGACCGCAAGTTCCAGATCCGCTCCGAGGAGCGCATCCGCGAGCTGCGCAAGGAGGCCGGCACGGTCTTCCTGGTCAGCCACAGCAACAAGTCCATCCGCGACACCTGCGACCGGGTGCTGTGGCTGGAGAAGGGCGAGCTGCTCATGGACGGCCCGACCGACGAGGTCATCGCCGCCTACGAGCGCGAGACCGGCAAGTAGCCCCGGCCGCCCGCGGGCCGTCCGCCCGACCCCTCGGGCCGTCCGCCGGCCCCCGACCGCCCCCTCCGATCCGATCGGAGGGGGCGGTTTCGTGTCCGGAAGCGTCCGGTTCTCGCGCGTCGGGAGCCCGCCCGGAATGTTCATGCGGTCAACATCGGGCAGGATGTGCGCATGGCAGCGATCTCGGGAGGAAAGACCTACCACCACGGCGATCTGCGCAACGCCCTCCTCTGCGCGGCCGTCGACCTCGCCACCGAAGGAGGCCCCGAACGGGTCGTGCTCCGTGAGGCGGCCCGTCGCGTCGGCGTCTCGCCCACCGCCGCCTACCGGCACTTCGAAGGACGCGGGGAGCTCCTCGCGGCCGTCCGCGACCACGCCCGGCGCGCCCTCGCCGACGCCATGGAACGGGCCGCCGCGCGCGCCCCCGGCGCCGACGACCCCGTCCTCGCCGCCGAGGCCCGGCTCGCCGCCCTCTGCCGCGGCTACATCGACTTCGCCGTCGCGCAGCCCGGCCTCTACCGCTCCGCCTTCACCGCCCTCCGCACCGCCGACGACGACGGCGACGTCGACGCCCTCCCCGGCGCCGACCCCGGGGCCTGCGCCGGTGACGTACGCGCGTTCACCCTGCTCACCGACGCGCTCACCGCCCTCGCCGCCACCGCCCGCCCGCCGCGCGCCGCCCGCCCCGCCGCCGAGGCGGCCGCGTGGTCGGCCGTGCACGGCCTGTCCCTCCTCCTGCTCGAAGGCCCGCTGCGCCGCCTGCCCGCCCAGCGCAGGGACGACGTCGTCGAGTGCACCCTCGCCATGGTCGTGTCCGGCACCCGCGTCCCCTGACCCACGCCGCCCGAAGGTGTCCGGCAGGTGAACTTCCTTGCCTGGTGGGAGGGTTGACGGGCCCCTCGGCGTCCTCGCCGGGCGTCCGACGCTCCGGCGGGGCCCGCGCGCGGCGCGAAGCCCCGTACAACGTAAGCTGTACCGGTCTGTTTCGCGGCAAGTGGGGCGATACCCCTCGGCGCCCGGCCACCGGGCACTGAGCCACGGGCAGGGGTCGGCGGCGTGTCCGAAATAGGATGGATTGGATCCGCAGTGTAGAACGGGAGATGTGACGGCCATGACGCAGAATCTCCATCTCCACGAGGGTGTCGCCGTCCCCGCGTCGGGCAGCGGCCGGTGACGGGAACCCGGCAGGTGCGCCCCGACGCCTCCTCGCGCACCACACTCGGCAAGGCCGCGGACGAGAACTTCCCCGTGGCCCCCTTCTTCCTGCCGCGCGCCTGGCGGGACGACCTGATGGCGGTGTACGGCTTCGCCCGCCTCGTCGACGACATCGGCGACGGCGACCTCGCCCCCGGCGGGGCCGACGCCCGGCACCTCGGCGTCGCCCCCGAGCAGGCCGGGGACCGCCTCGCCCTCCTGGACGCCTTCGAGACCGACCTCCTGCGCGTCTTCGACCCGGCCGACGGCGCCCCCCGCCATCCGCTGCTGCGCGCCCTCGTCCCCACCGTCGAGCGGTGCCGGCTCACCCCGGAGCCGTTCCTCGGACTCGTCGCCGCCAACCGCCAGGACCAGCTCGTCCGCTGCTACGAGACCTACGACGACCTCCTCGCCTACTGCGAGCTCTCCGCCAACCCCGTCGGCCGGCTCGTCCTCGGCATCACCGGCACCGCCACCCCCGAGCGGATCCGCCGCTCCGACGAGATCTGCACGGCGCTGCAGATCGTCGAGCACCTCCAGGACGTCGCCGAGGACCTGGGCCGCGACCGGATCTATCTGCCCGCCGAGGACCTGAAGCGCTTCCACGTCACCGAGGACGACCTCGCCCGCCCCACCGCCGGAGCCTCGGTGCGCGCGCTGATCGCCTTCGAGGCGGACCGGGCCCGCGCCCTGCTCGACGCCGGCGCCCCGCTCGTCGGCAGCGTCCACGGCCGGCTGCGTCTGCTGCTCGCCGGCTTCACCGCCGGCGGCTACGCGGCACTCGACGCGATCGCCGCCGCCGGCTTCGACGTCCTGCCCGGGCCGCCCAAGGCCGACAAACCGAGGCTTATGCGCCGGGCGGGCGCCGTCCTGCTCGCGGCGCGGAGAGAGGGGTGAGCCGCACCGTGGAGGAACAGCCGCAGCCGTCCGCGCCGGTCCAGGCCGCGTACAGCTACTGCGAGGCCGTGACCGGCGGCCAGGCCCGTAACTTCGCCTACGGGATCCGGCTCCTGCCGACCGACAGGCGACAGGCCATGTCCGCGCTCTACGCCTTCTCGCGCCGGGTCGACGACATCGGCGACGGGCCGCTCCCGCCCGCCGAGAAGAAGGACCGCCTGGAGGCCACCCGCACGCTCCTCGGCCGGATCCGCGCCGGGGAGATCGAGGAGGACGACACCGACCCGGTCGCCGTCGCCCTCGCCGACTCCGCCCGCCGCTTCCCGATCCCGCTCGACGGGCTCGACGAGCTCATCGACGGCGTCCTCATGGACGTGCGCGGCGAGACCTACGAGACCTGGGACGACCTCAAGGTCTACTGCCGCTGCGTGGCCGGCGCGATCGGGCGGCTCTCCCTCGGCGTCTTCGGCACCCAGCCCGGCGCGCCGGGCGCCGAGCGCGCCCCCGAGTACGCCGACACCCTCGGCCTCGCCCTCCAGCTCACCAACATCCTCCGCGACGTCCGCGAGGACGCGGGCAACGGCCGCACGTATCTGCCGGCCGACGACCTGGCCAAGTTCGGCTGCTCCGAGGGCTTCTCCGGCGCCACCCCGCCGGCGGGCGCCGACTTCGCCGGCCTGATCCACTTCGAGGTCCGCCGCGCCCGCGCCCTCTTCGCCGAGGGCTACCGGCTCCTGCCGATGCTGGACCGGCGCAGCGGCGCCTGCGTGGCCGCCATGGCCGGCATCTACCGCCGCCTGCTCGACCGCATCGAACGCGACCCCGAAGCCGTCCTGCGCGGCCGCGTCTCGCTCCCGGGCCACGAGAAGGCGTACGTCGCCGTCCGCGGCCTCTCCGGCCTCGACTCCCGCCACATCGCCCGCCGCACGCCCAGGAGGCCCGCGTGACCCACGCCCGGACTGACCTGAGCGCGCCCCGGTACCAGTCCGCCGCGCCCGCCCGCGGCACCGGCGCCGCCGCCCCGGTCGCCCGGGGCGCGGCGACCCGTGGTTCGCGAGCGGCGCGGTCGCTGTCCGTGGCCGGGCCTGCCCGTCAAGCCGACCCGGTCGTCCGTCCGGGTGGCACCGCACCCGCGCCGACGGCGCCCACCCGGCCCCCGGCCGGGGGAGAGGGCCGCGCCGTCGCGGCGCGTTCCCGCGGCGGCGTGACAACCCGCGCCGGTCGCCGCGCGTCCCTGACCATGACGCTCCGGAGGGAGGCCGCATGACCGCCGACGAGGGAATCGACGCGGGACACCGGCCGCCGGCAGGCGGGCCGGCGGACGAGGTCACGGGCGGGCGGCCGCGCACGGCCGGGACGGCCGGGCACGGTGGGTCGCGGCCCCGTGCCGTCGTCGTCGGTGGCGGGCTCGCGGGGGTGACCGCCGCGCTGCAGCTCGCCGAGGCCGGTGTGCGGGTCACGCTGCTCGAAGGGCGGCCGCGGCTCGGCGGGCTCGCCTTCTCGTTCCGGCGCGGGGACCTGACCGTCGACAACGGCCAGCACGTCTACCTGCGCTGCTGCACCGCGTACCGCTGGTTCCTCGACCGGATCGGGGGCGCCCACCTCGCCCCCGTACAGCCGCGGCTCGACGTGCCCGTGCTCGATGTCGCACACCCGCGCGGGCCACGGCTCGGGCGGCTGCGGCGCACCGCGCTGCCCGTGCCGCTGCACCTGGCGCGCAGCCTCGCCACCTACCCGCACCTCTCGCTCGCCGAGCGCGCCTCCGTCGCCCGCGCCGCGCTCGCCCTGAAGAAGCTCGACCCCGCCGACCCCGCCCTCGACGGCATCGACTTCGCCACCTGGCTCGGCCGCCACGGCCAGTCCGCCCGCGCCGTCGAGGCCCTGTGGGACCTCGTCGGCGTCGCCACCCTCAACGCCACCGCCCCGCACGCCTCCATGGGCCTGGCCGCCATGGTCTTCAAGACCGGGCTCCTCTCCGAGCCCGGCGCCGCCGACATCGGCTGGGCGCACGTCCCGCTCGGCGAGCTCCACGACACCCTCGCCGGCAAGGCCCTGGACTCCCTCGGCGTCCGCGTCGAGCTGCGCACCAAGGCCGAGCGGATCAGCCGCACCGACGACGGGCGCTGGGCCGTCCGGGTGCCGGGGGAGACCCTGGAGGCCGACACGGTCGTGCTCGCCGTACCGCAGCGCGAGACCCGCGAGCTGCTGCCCGACGGCGCCCTCGACGACCCCGACCGGCTCCTCGACATCGGCACCGCGCCCATCCTCAACCTGCACGTCGTCTACGACCGCAAGGTGCTGCGGCAGCCCTTCTTCACCGCGCTCGGCTCCCCGGTCCAGTGGGTCTTCGACCGCACCGAGTCCTCAGGACTGACCGGCGGCGGCCAGTACCTGGCGGTCTCCCAGTCCGCCGCCCACGACGACATCGACGAGCCCGTCGCCGTCCTGCGCGAGCGCTACCTCCCCGAGCTGGAGCGGCTGCTGCCCGCCGCCCGGGGCGCCGGGATCCGGGACTTCTTCGTCACCCGCGAGCGGACCGCGACGTTCGCCCCGACCCCAGGCGTCGGCCGGCTCCGCCCCGGCGCCCACACCCACGCACCCGGCCTCCACCTGGCCGGCGCGTGGACGGCCACCGGCTGGCCCGCGACCATGGAGGGTGCCGTCCGCAGCGGCTTCAGCGCCGCCGGCGCCGCGCTCTCCGCCCTCGGCCGCCACTACGAGCATCCGCTGCAGGAGGCGGCATGAGTGTGAGTACCGGAACTAGAGGAGAGACCGTGCCGACTGTGAGCCCGGGGAATCCGGCCGTCGACACCGCGGACGTCGCCGCACTGCTGGAGCGGGGCCGCGCCCTGTCCACGCCCGTCCTGCGAGCGGCCGTCGACCGCCTCGCGCCGCCCATGGACACCGTGGCCGCCTACCACTTCGGCTGGATCGACGCCCGAGGCAATCCCGCCGACGGCGACGGCGGAAAGGCCGTCCGCCCCGCGCTCGCGCTGATCTCCGCCGAGGCGGCCGGCGCCGCCCCCGAGGTCGGCATCCCCGGCGCCGTCGCCGTGGAGCTGGTCCACAACTTCTCGCTGCTGCACGACGACCTGATGGACGGCGACGAGCAGCGCCGCCACCGCGACACGGTGTGGAAGGTGCACGGCCCCGCCCAGGCGATCCTGGTCGGCGACGCGCTCTTCGCCCTCGCCAACGAGCTGCTGCTGGAACTCGGCACCGTCGAGGCCGGCCGCGCCACCCGCCGGCTGACCACCGCCACCCGCAAGCTCATCGACGGCCAGGCCCAGGACATCTCCTACGAGCACCGGGAGCGGGTCACCGTCGAGGAGTGCCTGGAGATGGAGGGCAACAAGACCGGTGCCCTCCTCGCCTGCGCCGTCTCCATCGGAGCCGTCCTCGGCGGCGCGGACGACCGCACCGCCGACAAGCTGGAGGAGTACGGCTACCACCTGGGCCTCGCCTTCCAGGCGGTCGACGACCTCCTCGGCATCTGGGGCGACCCGGTCGCCACCGGCAAGCAGACCTGGTCCGACCTGCGCCAGCGCAAGAAGTCGCTGCCGGTCGTCGCCGCCCTCGCGGCGGGAGGCCCGGCCTCCGAGCGGCTCGGCGAGCTGCTCGCCGCCGACGCCAAGAGCAGCGACCTCGACTCCTTCTCGGAGGAGGAGTTCGCCGCCCGCGCCGCCCTCATCGAGGAGGCCGGCGGCCGGGAGTGGACCTCCGAGGAGGCCCGCCGTCAGCACGCCATCGCCATCCGGGCCCTGCACGAGGTGGACCTGCCGGCCCACGTCCGGGCCCAGCTCACGGCGCTGGCCGATTTCGTCGTCGTACGGAAGAGATGATCACCATCGCTCTGATATGAGTTCGCAGTCGCCGGCCGGTGCCACCCGGCGCCGGCCGACGGCAGACCCGAAGAAGCAGAACGTACGCGGAAGTACACCGACTGCACGAAGGGGAAGCCATGACAGCGACGACCGACGGAAGCGCCGGGCCCATGGGACCCCGGGCAGCCGCGGCCAGCGAAACGACCACCGACGCCGCCCCGGAGACGGGCGTGCTCGACGGGACCCCGGAGAGGGGCGCCCCCGACGGACCCGCCGAGGCGGGTGTCCTCGACGGGGCCCTGACGACGGGTGTCCTCGACGGGACTCTGACGACGGACGTCCTCGACGGGCCCGCGAAGGCGGGCGCGCGTGACGGGGCCCCGGGAGCGGATGTTCTCGACGAGGCCGCCGCCCGGGCGGCGGAACGCTCCGTCGCCCACCTCCTCGGCCGGCAGGACGCCGAGGGCTGGTGGAAGGGCGACCTGGAGACCAACGTCACCATGGACGCCGAAGACCTGCTGCTGCGGCAGTTCCTCGGGATCCTCGACCCCGACACCACCCGCGCCGCCGCCCTCCACATCCGCGGCGAACAGCGCGAGGACGGCACCTGGGCCACCTTCTACGGCGGCCCCGGCGAACTCTCCGCCACCATCGAGGCGTACGTCGCCCTCCGGCTCGCCGGGGACCCGCCCGAGGCCCCGCACATGGCCCGCGCCTCGGCCTGGATCCGCGCCCGCGGCGGCATCGCCGAGGCCCGGGTCTTCACCCGGATCTGGCTGGCCCTGTTCGGCTGGTGGCGCTGGGACGACCTGCCCGAGCTGCCGCCCGAGCTGGTCTTCCTGCCGAGCTGGTTCCCGCTCAACATCTACGACTTCGGCTGCTGGGCGCGCCAGACGATCGTCCCCCTCACCGTCGTCTCCGCCAAGCGGCCGGTGCGGCCCGCCCCCTTCCCGCTGGACGAGCTGCACACCGACCCGGCCCACCCGAACCCCCGCAAGCCGCTCGCCCCGGCCGCCAGTTGGGACGGCTTCTTCCAGCGCGTCGACAAGGGCCTGCACCTCTACCGCAAGGTCGCCCCGCGCAGGCTGCGGAAGATCGCCATGAACGTCGCCGCCCGCTGGATCGTCGAGCGCCAGGAGAACGACGGATGCTGGGGCGGCATCCAGCCGCCCGCCGTCTACTCGGTGATCGCCCTCCACCTCCTCGGCTACGACCTCGACCACCCCGTGATGCGGGCCGGTCTCGAATCCCTCGACCGGTTCGCCGTGTGGCGCGAGGACGGCGCCCGCATGATCGAGGCATGCCAGTCCCCGGTCTGGGACACCTGCCTCGCCACCATCGCCCTCGCCGACGCCGGCGTCCGCCCCGACCACCCCGCGCTGGTCAAGGCCGCCGACTGGATGCTCGGCGAGGAGATCACCCGCAAGGGCGACTGGGCGGTACGCCGGCCCGGACTCCCGCCGGGCGGCTGGGCGTTCGAGTTCCACAACGACAACTACCCCGACATCGACGACACCGCCGAGGTCCTCCTCGCCCTGCGCCGGGTCCGGCACCCCGACCCCGCGCGGCTGAACGCGGCCGTCGCCCGCGGCGCCCGCTGGACCCTCGGCATGCAGTCGAGGAACGGCGCCTGGGGCGCCTTCGACGCCGACAACACCAGCCCCTTCCCCAACCGGCTGCCGTTCTGCGACTTCGGCGAGGTCATCGACCCGCCCTCGGCCGACGTCACCGCCCATGTGGTGGAGATGCTCGCCTACGAGGGCAAGGCCCGGGACCCCCGCACCCGCCGGGGCATCGACTGGCTGCTCGCCGAACAGGAGCCCTGCGGCGCCTGGTTCGGCCGCTGGGGCGTCAACTACGTCTACGGTACGGGCTCGGTGGTCCCGGCCCTGACCGCCGCCGGTCTGCCCACCGGCCACCCGGCGATCCGGCGGGCCGTCGCCTGGCTGGAGTCCGTGCAGAACGAGGACGGCGGCTGGGGCGAGGACCTGCGCTCCTACCGCGAGCGGAGCTGGATCGGCCGCGGCACCTCCACCGCCTCCCAGACCGCGTGGGCGCTGATCGCCCTGCTCGCGGCCGGCGAGCGGGAGTCCGACGCGGTCCGGCGGGGCGTCGCCTGGCTGGTGGACACGCAGGCCGAGGACGGCTCCTGGGACGAGCCGTACTTCACCGGCACCGGCTTCCCCTGGGACTTCTCCATCAACTACCACCTCTACCGCCAGGTCTTCCCGCTCACCGCGCTCGGTCGCTACGTGAACGGGGAGCCCGTGCTGCACGGCCTGGAGGGCGGCTGATGGCCGGCGAACCGGCCGCGGGCCCGGCCACAGGCCCGGGAGCCGAGCCGGCGGGGACCCCCGCCCCGGCCGCCGCACCGCCGCTGCTCATCGCCTGTGCCCTCGGCATCGAGAAGCTGGCCCTGCGCAGCGGCGACCGCGGCGGCGCCCCCGCCCCCGTCACCGTGGTGCGGACCGGAATGGGCCCGGCGCAGGCGCGCCGGGCCGTCTCCCGCGCCCTGGAGCGCGAGACGTGGCGCGACGCGGCCGTCATCGCCTCCGGCTTCTGCGCCGGCCTGGCCCCCGGCATGCACCCCGGCGACCTGATCGTCGCCGAGGAGACCCGCGACCCCGACGGAGCCACGCCCTGCACGGGCACCGAGCTCCTGGTCGAGGCGCTCACCCACACCCTGCCAGGCCGCACCGTCCACACCGGGCCGCTGACCGGCTCCGACCACGTGGTGCGCGGCCCCGAGCGGGCCGCGCTGCGGGCCGGCGGGGCGATCGCCGTCGACATGGAGTCCGCCGCCACCCTGCGTACCGCGACGGCGGCGGGCGCCCGCCCCGTTGCGGCCGTACGGGTGGTCGTGGACGCCCCGGAACACGAACTGGTCAGGATCGGCACCGTACGCGGGGGAATATCGGCGTTCCGCGTCCTTCGTGCCGTCCTTCCCGCATTCTTCGAATGGCACCGTTCTTTGCTGCTCCCCAGGAGGTGAGCGAGTTATGGCCATGCCGCTCCGTCAGTCCATCCGGGTCGGGACCTACCTCTTCGAACAGAAGCTCCGCAAGCGGGACAAGTTCCCGCTGATCGTCGAGCTGGAGCCGCTGTTCGCCTGCAACCTCAAGTGCGAGGGCTGCGGCAAGATCCAGCACCCGGCGGGCGTCCTCAAGCAGCGCATGCCGGTCGCCCAGGCGGTCGGTGCCGTCCTGGAGTCCGGGGCGCCGATGGTGTCCATCGCCGGTGGAGAACCGTTGATGCACCCTCAGATCGACGAGATCGTGCGCCAGTTGGTGGCCAAGCGGAAATACGTCTTCCTCTGCACCAACGCGATGCTGCTGCGCAAGAAGCTCGACGACTTCACCCCCTCCCGGTACTTCGCCTTCGCCGTCCACATCGACGGACTGCGCGAACGCCACGACGAGTCCGTCGCCAAGGAGGGCGTCTTCGACGAGGCGGTCGCCGCGATCAAGGAGGCCAAGCGGCGCGGCTTCCGGGTCACCACCAATTCGACCTTCTTCAACACCGACACCCCGCAGACGATCATCGAGGTGCTCAACTTCCTCAACGACGACCTCAAGGTCGACGAAATGATGATCTCGCCCGCCTACGCCTACGAGAAGGCCCCCGACCAGGAGCACTTCCTCGGCGTCGAACAGACCAGGGAACTCTTCAAGAAGGCATTCGCGGGCGGAAACCGGCGCCGCTGGCGGCTCAACCACTCGCCGCTCTTCCTCGACTTCCTCGAAGGAAAGGCCGATTTCCCCTGCACCGCCTGGGCGATCCCCAACTACTCCCTCTTCGGGTGGCAGCGCCCCTGCTATCTGATGAGCGACGGCTACGTCCCCACGTACCGCGAACTCATCGAGGAGACGGACTGGGACAAGTACGGACGCGGCAAGGACCCGCGCTGCGCCAACTGCATGGCGCACTGCGGCTACGAGCCCACCGCCGTCCTCGCCACCATGGGCTCGCTCAAGGAGTCGCTGCGCGCGGTCCGCGAGACCGTCGCCGGGGACAAGGCGTGAGGGCGGACGGACGATGAGCGGCGGGTTCGACCTGAGGGCGCTGCTCGCCGAGCGCGGCGGCGAGCGCTACGAGCTGCACGCCCGGCACCTCAACCACCAGCTCCCGCGCATGCTGCACACCCTCGGCTTCGACAAGGTGTACGAGCGGGCCGAGGGCGCGCACTTCTGGGACGCCGACGGCGCCGACTACCTGGACATGCTCGCCGGCTTCGGCGTCATGGGCCTCGGCCGCCACCACCCCGTGGTCCGCAAGGCGCTGCACGACGTCCTCGACGCCCAGCTCGCCGACCTGACCCGGTTCGACTGCCAGCCGCTGCCCGGCCTGCTCGCCGAGAAGCTGCTCACCCACAGCCCCCACCTGGACCGGGTGTTCTTCGGCAACAGCGGCACCGAGGCCGTGGAAACCGCCCTCAAGTTCGCCCGGTACGCCACCGGCCGGACCAGGGTCGTCTACTGCGCGCACGCCTTCCACGGCCTGACCACGGGCTCGCTGTCCGTCAACGGGGAGAAGGGCTTCCGGGACGGCTTCGCCCCGCTGCTGCCCGACACCGCGATCGAGCTCGGCGACCTCGACGCCCTGGAGCGGGAACTGGCCCGGGGCGACGTGGCCGCCTTCGTCGTCGAGCCCATCCAGGGCAAGGGCGTCCACGAGGCACCGCCCGGCTTCCTGCGCGCCGCCCAGGAGCTCCTCCACCGGCACGGCGCGCTGCTGATCGCCGACGAGGTGCAGACCGGCCTCGGCCGGACCGGCGACTTCTACGCGTACCAGCACGAGGACGGCGTCGAACCGGACCTGGTCTGCGTCGCCAAGGCGCTCTCCGGCGGCTATGTGCCGGTCGGCGCCACCCTCGGCAAGGACTGGATCTTCAAGAAGGTCTACTCGTCGATGGACCGGGTGCTCGTCCACTCGGCCAGCTTCGGCTCGAACGCGCAGGCAATGGCGGCCGGGCTGGCCGTGCTCTCGGTGATGGAGTCCGAGGGCACGGTGGCGCACGTCCGCCGGATCGGCGACCTGCTGGCCGGCCGGCTGCGGGAGCTGGTCCCGCGCTACGAGCTGCTGCACGAGATCCGCGGCCGCGGACTGATGATCGGCATCGAGTTCGGCCGGCCGTCCTCGCTGGGCCTGCGCAGCCGCTGGACGATGCTCCAGGCCGCCCGCAAGGGACTCTTCGCGCAGATGGTCGTGGTGCCGCTGCTCCAGCGCCACCGCATCCTGACCCAGGTGTCGGGCGACCATCTGGAGGTCATCAAGCTGATCCCGCCGCTGATCATCGACGAGGCGGACGTGGACCGCTTCGTGACCGCCTTCACGGCGGTCATGGACGACGCCCACGGTGGTGGCGGTCTGATGTGGGACTTCGGGAAGACGCTGGTCAAGCAGGCCGTCGCCCAGCGCTAGCGCCCCCTGAGGTGCGGCCCGGGCGCGCAGGGTTTTGCCTCTGAGGCAAGAAAGTTGCCTCAGAGGCATGATCCTGGCGCAATGGACCCATGGACCACGTCCCCGGGGACAGCGCCCCGGACCCCGACGCCCGCGCCGCCCCCGACGCGCTGCCCGACGTCGCCCCGAGGCTGCGGGAGCTGCGCCGCCGCCGCGGGCTGACCCTGGAGGCCGCCGCCCGGCGGGCCGGTCTCTCGCCGGCCCACCTGTCCCGCCTGGAGACGGGGAACCGGCAGCCCTCGCTGCCGATGCTGCTCGCCCTGGCCCGTATCTACGGTACGACGGTGTCCGAGCTGCTGGGCGAGGCCCCGCCCGAGCGCGATCCGGTCGTCCGCGGCGGGCGCTCCGAACCGGTCGAGGCCGACGGCTGGGTCTACCGCCAGGCCGGCGGCGCCGGACGCGCGATGCAGTGCCTGCGCGTGCACGTGCCCCACGCCACCCGCGCGGACCTCGTGCGGGTCCATCCCGGCGAGGAGTGGATCCACGTCCTGGAGGGCCGGGTGCGGCTCGCGCTCGGCGAGGCGGTCCACGTCCTCGACCCCGGGGACAGCGCGCACTTCGACTCGCTCACCCCGCACCGGATCGGCGCCGCCACCCGAGCGGGGGCCGAGCTGCTGTTCGTCCACACCCTGATGCAGAGCCCCGCCGCCGAGCTGTGCCTCGGCGACGGCACTCCGCACCGCCGCTGACACCCCGAAAGGTACCGCTATGCCCGAGAAGTCCGTACCGGTCACCGGCGAGGAGCGCGGCGCCGGAAAGTTCCCCAAGGGGCTGGTGCTCCGCCTCTTCGCCTATCTGGTGGCGGGGCACCTCTTCGCCGGCTTCCTCTATCTGCTCTTCATGCTGGGCGGCCAGAACCAGTAGCCGCGCTCACGACCCGTCGAGCAGCCGCTCGCGGAGCAGCTCCCGGGTCTCCGGGGTGAGCCGCAGCCCCTCGGTCAGGTAGGCGTCCACCGATCCCCAGGTCGCGTCGATCGTCTCGAAGGCGGCCCGCAGATACTCCGCCCGCGCGTCGAACAGCGGGCTCAGCAGCTCCATCACCTCCGGCGACATGCCGTCCGGGGCGGTGGAGCTGCGCTGCACCTTGTAGCGGCGGTGCGGCGCGTTCGACTTGAGGTAGTCCTCCTCGATCGCGTCGCGCTCGACGCCGACGGCCAGCAGCGAGACCGCGATCGACAGCCCGGCCCGGTCCTTGCCCGCGGCGCAGTGCATCAGCGCGGGCACGCTGTCCGAGGCCATCTCGTGCAGGATCCGGCTGTGCTCGGCGGTCCGCTCGACCATCATCTTCCGGTACGAAGCGGACATCCGGGCCGCGGCCTTGCCGTCGCCGAGCAGTTCGCGCAACTGCGCCAGGTCGCCGGAGCGGACGAGCGCCCAGAACTCCTTGCCGTCGGCCGGGTCGCTCAGGGGTATGTTCACGTTCCGCACGCCCGGGAGCTCGACGTCCGGCCCCTCCACGCGCCGGTCGGCCTCGTTGCGGAAGTCGAAGACCGTGTGCAGGCCCAGGCCGGCGAGGAAGGCGGCGTCCTCGGCGGTGGCGTGCGCCAGGTGGCCGCTGCGGAAGAGCCGTCCGGGGCGCACGGTCCGGCCGTCCACGGTCGGCAGTCCGCCCACATCGCGGAAGTTGCGTACGCCGGTGAGCTCGGGCTCGGTCGTCGCTTGCGTCACGGTTGCTCCTGGTCTCGAGATCGGTTCCCGGGGCAATCATCCAGGTCAGGAACCCCCTGCGCACCCCCTCGGGCAGGAATGGGTGTTCTGTCCGAATTGAGGGTTTAGATATAACGCGCCCTGATTGCAGGGGAGATGAGGAACCGGGCGTGAGCAGCGTCATAGAGGTGACGGACCGTTGCTGATCGTCTTTTCCAAATTCCCTTCTGGAAAGGGAAATCGAGGGCCCGTCATCGACGGAGGGTGACCGGAATTCCGGGCGGATTTCGGGGAATCACGGGCCTGGCGAAAACGGTGGCTTGTTCCCGCCGACCCCCCTCGTCTAGCGTCGCGCTCAATCCGGACGGACCGCCGAATCCTGCCACCGCCCGGAATCCGCACCCACCCGTAGAAGGCAGGAGCGGGGGACCCAGGTACAACGCCGATCCCTCGACGAAGGACGGCTCGGGGTGAAGCCGCGCGACCACGCGGCCGGACATCTCCAGTCCGAACCCGACAGCTCACCTCGCAGGCGACGGAGAGGAATTCGCCATGCCCGCCAAGGGTAAGCACCGCCGTCCCAAGGCCAACCCGATCACCCGCGGGTTCGTGGCCGCCGGCGCCGGAGGCGCCGTCGTGGCCCTCCCGCTCATCGGCGCGACCGGCGCGCACGCCGCCGAGAAGGCCGCCCCGGCCGCCGCCCCGCAGCAGGCCGTCGCCGCCGCGACCCCCGCCCAGGCCCCGGCCGCGGCGACCGCAGGCAAGAAGGCCGCCCCCACGACGTACACCGTCGTGCGCGGCGACTACCTGTCCAAGATCGCCGCCGAGCACCGCCTCGCCGGCGGCTGGCAGAAGCTCTACCGCGACAACCGCCAGGTGGTCGGCGACGACCCCTCGCTCATCCTTCCCGGCATGGAGCTGACCCTCGGCGCCAAGTCCACCGCCAAGGCCCCGGCCGCCGCGCCCAAGGCTCCCGCCAAGGCCGCGCCCAAGCCCAAGAGCGCGGCGAAGTCCTCCGGCGACCAGCAGCGCGCCTCGCGCGCCAGCGAGCGCTCCTCGGACACGGGCTCCTCCGCCTCGGCGTCCACGTCGGCCTCCTCGTCCTCCTCTTCGTCGTCGGCCTCCTCGTCCTCCTCCGGCTGGGTCGCCCCCGTCGGCGGCGGCGTCTCCACCCCGTACCGCGCCTCCGGCTCGATGTGGTCCTCCGGCTACCACACCGGCGTCGACTTCATCGCCTCCTCCGGCACCACCGTCCGCGCCGTCGGCGCCGGCACCGTCCACTCCGCCGGCTGGAGCGGCGCCTACGGCAACGAGGTCGTCATCCGGCACGCCGACGGCACCTACTCGCAGTACGCCCACCTCTCCTCGCTGTCCGTCTCCGCCGGCCAGTCCGTGAGCGGCGGCCAGCAGATCGGCCTCTCCGGCTCGACCGGCAACTCCTCCGGCCCGCACCTGCACTTCGAGATCCGCACCGGTCCGGGCTACGGCTCCGACATCGACCCGCTGGCCTACCTCCGCCAGCACGGCGTGGGCATCTGACGCCCCGTTCGACACCACGTCCGACACGACGTCCGCCAGGGCCCGGCACACCACGTGCCGGGCCCCTGGCGTATTCCGGCTTGGGACAATCTTTATCGGTGGCATATGTCACCCTGCGTCAACCCCTCCTTACGGTCGCGTAGGTCACACCCGGAGGGGAATGATGTGCTCCCGTGGCAGACGATTCGACATCAAGAGACATGAACGCATTCGGGTCGTACGCGGCGATCGGTGACAGCTTCACCGAGGGCGTCGGAGACCCCGGGCCCGACGGGACCTTCGTCGGCTGGGCGGACCGGTTCGCGGTCCTCCTCGCCGACCGACTGCCGGAGCACGATGCCTTCCGCTACGCCAACCTGGCGGTACGGGGACGCCTTCTCGACCAGATCGTCGTGGAACAGGTCCCGCGGGCGAAGGAACTCGCCCCGGACCTCGTGACCTTCTGCGCCGGCGGCAACGACATCATCCGCCCCGGCACCGACCCCGACGACGTCGCCGAGCGCTTCGAGCGCGCCGTCGCCGACCTGACGTCCGCCGTCGGCACCGTCATGGTGACGACCGGCTTCGACACCCGCGACGTGCCCCTCCTCAAGCACCTGCGCGGGAAGATCGCCACGTACAACGGGCACGTCCGCGCCATCGCCGACCGCTACGGCTGCCCCGTCCTCGACCTGTGGTCGCTCAGGTCGGTCCAGGACCGCCGCGCCTGGGACGAGGACCGGCTCCACCTGTCGCCCGAGGGCCACACCCGGGTCGCGATGCGCGCCGCCCAGGTGCTCGGCCTGCCCGTGCCGGCCGATCCGGAGCAGCCCTGGCCGCCGCTGCCGGTGCGCGGCACGCTGGAGGTCCGCAAGGACGACATCCACTGGGCGAAGGAGTACCTGGTCCCCTGGATCGGGCGGCGCCTGCGCGGCGAGAGCTCCGGCGACCACGTGGCGGCCAAGCGCCCGGACCTTCTGCCGCTGTAACCGCGTCTTGTGGGGTGCCGGGCCCGGTGGGGTGCCGGCCGGTGCGGGCGGGTGCGGGCGGGGACCGGCGGGTGCGTCGCCGGTCCCTGGTACGGAGAGGTGAAGGATCGGCCCGCCCAGGAGTGGCGCGGGGGCGCGGCGGGCGGCGGCTGGTGGGATGTGCGCGCCGGGCAACGGCACCCGCCATGGCGACCGTCATGGCGACCTCCGCCGAAAGGACCGCCCATGACGTCCCGTCATCCCGCCGGAGCCGCCGGGAACCTCCGCGAAACCCCCGCCGGAGCCGCCGGGAACCTCCGCGAAACCCCCGCCGGAGCTCCCGGCGACCGCCCCGCCCACTGCTTCGGCACGCCCCTCGCCGCGCGTTCCGCACGGGCGTTCGCCGTCGGCGCCGTCCTCGGCGGGCTGTTCCTCGGGGCCGCCGCCCCCGCCCTCGCCGCCGCCCCCGGCGGCGCCGCGCGGCCCGCCGCCGTACGGCAGACCACGCCGGCCACCGTCACGGTCAACGGCAGCGGCCGGGCCGCCACCGCGCCCGACCTGGCCGTGGTCTCGATCGGCGTCGAGGTGACCCGCACGACCGCCAAGGAGGCGATGGCGGCCCAGAGCAAGGCCGCCGAGTCGCTGCTCGCCGTGCTGCGGGAGCAGGGCGTCGCCGACCGCGACATCCGCACCGAGAGCCTGTCCCTGTCACCGGTCTACGCCCAGAGCGGCGGCGGAGAGAGCAAGGTGACCGGCTACCAGGCCGGCCAGGGCTTCGCCGTGAAGGTCCGCGACCTCGACAGGACCGGACAGATCGTCGGCGCCGTCAACGAGGCCGTCGGGGACACCGGCCGGGTCAACGGCGTCGTGTTCGACGTGGCCGACCCCACCGCGCTGCGCTCCAGGGCCCGCGAGGCCGCCTACCGCGACGCCTACGACAAGGCCGCCCAGCACGCCCGGCTGAGCGGGCACCGGCTGGGGCGGCTGGTCTCCCTCACGGAGGGCGAGAGCGTGCGCCCCGCCACCGGAGTCGTCCCGAGCGCGTCCGCCGACGGCGGCGAGGGCGTGCCGCTCGCACCGGGCGAGATCGAGGAGCACGTCACGGTCACCGCGGTCTACGAGCTGCTCTGACCCCGCGGTCCCCGTGCCCGCCCGGCGCGGGCCACCGACGGCAGCCCGAGCTCCCGGGCGAGCGCCGCGTCCGCCCACTCCAGCATCGTGGCCCGGGGGAGGGCGCCGGGGTACGAGGTCATCTGGACGGCGAGGCCGTCCAGGAACGCGGTGAGCCGCCAGGCCGCGGCGGAGGGGTCGGCGCACGCGAACTCGCCGGCCGCCACGCCCTCCGCGATCACCGAGGCCAGTTCCGCCTTCCAGGCCCGGTCCAGCGCGCCGGCGACCTCGCGCAGCGCCGGTTCGCGCAGCGCCGCCGCCCAGCTCTCGATCCACAGCCGCCAGCCCTTGGCCTGACCGGTCGGGGCGTACCAGCGGACCGCCGCGCGCAGCCGCCGCACCGCGGTGGTCCGCCGCCCGAGCAGGGTGCGCAGCCGGACCAGATCCTCCTCGGCCGCGTACGCGAAGGCCGCCGCGACAAGCTGTTCCTTCGTCGCGAAGTGGTAGAGGACCAGCGCGTTGCTCACCCCGAGCTCGGCGGCCACGTCGGCGATCCGCAGGGCCGTGGCGCCCCGGGCCTCGATCTGGGCGACGGCGGCCCGCAGCAGCGCCTCCCGCCGCTCCGCCACGCTCAACCGCTCTCTCGCCACGCTCCGACCCTACACAGCACATGACAAGGGCATGATCAGCCCGCGCCCGCCCGCGCCCGCCCGCGTCGCCGGCCCGCCCCGTGCCGGCCCGCCCCCGCCCGCGCCGGGCCCCCGGTCCGACCCGACCCGCGCCCGTGCGCGCGGGCCGCACATAATGAAGGGACCCTCGACCGCAGGAGGTCCTGTGACCGGCACCGGCTCCGACCCCACGCTGCGGGCACGGCTGCGCGCGCTGCGCCCCGCGTCCTTCGGCGCCGACCCCGCGGGGGAGCGCCTGGAGCGCATCCGCCGCTCGCCGAACTACGCCGACGGCGTCTTCCGGAACCCCGAGTCGGCCCGGCACCGGCCGTCCGGTTCGACCGTCGAGTTCGCGAAGATCTACTTCGAGAAGGAGGCGCGGGCGCGCCGGGCCCCCACCGGCACGATCCCGGTCCACCCGACCACCCTCGCCGACCTGGCCAAGCCGCCGGCCACCGGTCTGCGCGTCACCTGGATGGGGCACTCCAGCGTGCTCGCCGAGATCGACGGCCACCGGGTGCTCTTCGACCCCGTCTGGGGCGACCGCTGCTCGCCCTTCGCCTTCGCGGGACCCAAGCGCCTCCACCCCGTGCCCGTACCGCTGGCCGCCCTCGGGCCGGTCGACGTGGTGGTGATCTCCCACGACCACTACGACCACCTCGACCTGCCGACGATCAAGGCACTGGCCGGCACCGGCACCCTCTTCGCGGTCCCGCTCGGGGTCGGCGCCCACCTGGAGCGCTGGGGCGTGCCCGCTTCGAAGCTGCGCGAGCTCGACTGGAACGAGTCCGCGGAGGTCGGCGAGCTGCGGCTGACCGCGACCCCCGCCCGCCACTTCTGCGGCCGGGGACTGCGCAACCAGCAGCACACCCTGTGGGCCTCCTGGGTCGTCGAGGGCCCCGAGCACCGGATCTACCACAGCGGCGACACCGGCTACTTCTCCGGCTTCCGCGAGATCGGCGCCGCCCACGGCCCCTTCGACGCCACCATGATCCAGATCGGCGCCTATTCCGAGTACTGGCCGGACATCCACATGACCCCCGCCGAGGGCCTGCGCGCCCACCTGGACCTCCAGGGCGGCCACCCGCACGGCGTGCTGCTCCCCATCCACTGGGGCACCTTCAACCTCGCCCCGCACCCGTGGGCGGAGCCGGGGGAGTGGACGAAGGACGCGGCCGAGGAGGCCGGGCAGGCGGTGGCGTTCCCGCGTCCCGGCGAGCCGTTCGAGCCCGCCGGGAAGCTGCCCGAGGCCGCCTGGTGGCGTGGGGTCTCCCGGCCCGTCGCCCGCCCGTGGCGGCGGCCGGAGCAGGCGGGGGCCGCCGGTGGGACCGAGCGGCGTGATCTCGACCTGGCGGGTGATCGCTGACGTCCGAAGGGGACGGTCGCGGCCGTCCCCTTCAGGGCCTGCACCCGAGGAGCATGCCCGTCGGAGGCTCGCCGTACGTGACGCCCGAGAGGTCGTAGACCTCGGAGGCGGGCTCCTGGCACCAGACGGTGTTGCGTCTGCCGCTGAGCCGGACCGTGTCTGCCTTTTGCACCCAGACCGAGTTCCGCTCCCCGTAGATGTACAGCCCGTCGCAGGACCCGGTCAGGGTCAGGCTGACCTCGTCGGCGTGGATCTCCACCGCCCCTCCGCGGCAGTGGTGGGTGCGCTCGCCACCGTCGGCGTCGATCCGCAGCTCCGCCGGAGCCGGTGACGCCTCGGGCGACTCGGACGGGGTCGGGGCAGGACTCGGTGTCGGTGTCGGTGTCGGTGTCGGAGTGTTCTGCTGCTCCGCGTCGAGGGACGCCTCGCACCAGGGCGTCGACGAGGCGTCGGCCGGCGGTGCGTCGTCGGAGATCCCCAGGTGGCGCAGGGCCGCCGTGGCCTGGGCGAGGGCGACGTCGTCGGTCGTGTCGAAGCAGACTCCCCGGGAGTCCCCGACCTGGGCCAGGACGATGACGTTCTCGACGCGGACGAGGGCGTACGACGGAGTGCCGGGCCCGGTTACGGCGGCCTCCTGACCGAGACCGGGGACCCGGTGCGCCGCCCACCGGTCGCTCATGAGGTCGAACTGTTCGGAGGCCACCTCCACGGCGCTGCGGGAGGTCCTGGGACGCACGACCTCTACGAAGAGGTTGAGGAAGTAGGGGCCGACGTACCGGCTGTCGGGGAGGGCGAAGGGGCCGGACGTGCCCGGCAGCGGCGGGGCCGAGGCAGTATCCGTCCTGCCTTCCCAGGCACAGGAGTACCGGTCCGGGTTCTCCCGCTCGGTCGGCCTCTGTACGTAACCCGTCGGCACGTCCAGCGACGGGCAGCGCAGCTCCTCGCTCGTGTACGGTCCAGGCGCGCCCGGCGTGAGACTGGTGCCCAGCAGGATCGCCAGGGCGGCGGGCACCGCGGCCAGATTGACCGACGGGGGCGGCAGCAGGACGCGGCCCGGCTCGGCGGGTTCCGGGGCGGGGCGGCCGGCGAGGCGCTCCTGGAGCCGGGCGTGACGGAACTCGTAGACACCGCCGGCCTGACGCAGGACGCCCCGGTCGTGCGCGTCCGCCAGGAACGCCCCGAGCGCCCAGGGCAGCCGGCCGGTGGTCGCGAGAGCGACCCGGGTGGCCGTGAAGGCCCACCAGGCCGACGCGGCGACGCCGAGCAGGGCGAGCGCCACCAGTGAGCCGACCGCGGCGACCGTCCAGATGAGCGGACCGACCGCGTCGTGACCACCGGTGCGGTGCCAGGCCGTCACCACGATCAGCGGGCCGAGGGCCGTCCAGGCGAGAAGCCAAGAGCGGACCGCCGCCGGTCCCTCGCCGCGCAACGCGTGGACCGGGGCGAGGAGCAGCACCGAGGCGCGGTCGGAGCGCAGCAACTGCCAGGGGCTGCCGGCCCGGGTGACGTCCACGGCGTGGTCCACGAACGCACGCAGCGCGAACAGCAGCGGCAGGCCGGCCAGGACGGCAGGCGTCACGTGCAGGGACCATCCGATCGGCAGCACCACGGCCGCGGCGATCGCCCCCTGTACGAGGAAGTCCCGCCACCGCCCCTGAACGGTGATCCGGCGCGGCACCATCCCGCCGTCCGGGGTCCCGAACGGCCGGGCCAGCAGGGCGGCCAGACAGGCCGCGGCCTGGATGCCGAGGACGTACGGCGGGGGAGGTCGCTCCGGCCGGGGCGGCTGTCCGAGGAGCAGCCAGCCGGTGACCGCGAGGGTGAGCGCCAGGGCGAGTGCCTCCAGCGCCGCGCGGGCGGCCTCGGGCACGCCGGGGGTCAGCCGCCACCAGGTGATCTCGCGCAGTCCCAGGCGCTGCAGGCGCCGGGCGAGGGTGGTCAGCCACGCCCGGGCCTGGGCGGCGGTCCAGTCGGGAGGGGGCTTTCCCGTGGCCGGGTCGGGGCCCGGGCCCCGACGGTAGACGGCGGTGACGAACTGGTCGAGGAGGTGGTGCTCGACGGCGTCCCGGTCCGGGAAGACGTCCTCGCGCAGCAGCTCGGACGGGGAGGCGTCGGTGTCGCTGTAGGCGGCACGCGCGAGGGCCACCATCAGCGGGGTGGACAGGACCTCGCCGAGCAGCGCGCCCTGATCACCCGGGGCGTCCAGGACCGTCCGCCAGGCCGAGCCGCCCTCGCCCCCGTCGCGGGCCGGATCGACCGTACGGGGCAGGAACTCCCGCAGATCCGCCGCCGCGAGCGGCGCCAGCTCGATCACGGCGGCGGGACGCAGGGAGCCCGCCTCCGACCGGGTCGCATCCCGGTACTCCGCGGGGCGGCTGGTCAGCAGCACGGGACCGGTGGTCGCGCCCTGCCGTTCGTTGAGGGCGTCGATGACCTTGGGGCGGGCGTCCTCGGGCAACTCGTCGAGGCCGTCGAGGACCAGCAGGAGCCTGCCCGTGCGGTACAGCTCGACCGCCGTGTCGGGATCGCCCAGATCGGCGAGCGGGGGGCACGTCTGGACGACCCGGGCGGCGACCCATTCCTCGAAGGGTGTGGCCGGATTCCAGGAGGACAGTGGCAGGAGGACCGCCACCGGCACCCCGGGATCGTGATCCCTGCGGTACCGGAGGTGGTCCAGCACGAAATGCGCCGCCAGTACGGACTTGCCGGCCCCGGCACCGCCCAGCACCACCAGACGGTTCGAGGCCGTCTCGAAGGCGTGCCGGATGTCGTCGAAGGTTCCGCCCGGCCCCAGGGGCTCGGCAGGCGCATCCGGCGCGGTCTCCGGGGGCGGGGGGTCGACCCAGTGCCAGCGCACCGGCAGCGGAGCGGGGTCGTACAACCGCCGGGCCTGCTCCTCCCGTTTCCAGGCGGCCTCCGTGGTGGTGGCGAGCCGCTGGGCGGCCGCGTTCAGCCGGTAGTCCTCCTCCAGGGCGCGATAGCCCCGCCATCTGCGTCGGGCTCTGCGGAGCTGCAGTGCGGTACCGGCCAGGCCGAGCAGGGCGCCCGAGGCCAGCAGCCAGGTGAGCGCGGGCTGCTTCTGGGAGCCCAGGCGGTCCAGTGCCTGCCAGCCGAGCAGTCCCGTCGCGGCGGACAGGACGACGGCGACGGCGTAGGAGGCCACCGCCGGCCAGGCGTTGACCCCGCTGCCCGTGAACACGAGCTGGCCGACGATCGTGCGGGCCTGGACGACGACCTGGGCGTTGCCGCTGAAGACGTTCGTCGTGACCGGCCGCCGGTGCTCCAACCCGTCCGGTTCCCTGGTCGGTTCCGTCGTCATGTGCACCCCGTCAGCAGACCGTCGTGCGGCACCATACCCATAGGTGCACGTTTCACGAACGACTGGAGGCCCCGCGTGGAACCCATCACGGCAGAACTGCTCGTGGCTCTCGCCTCGGGGACGGCCGGTGCGGCCGGGCAACAGATCTGGACGTCCCTGCGCGACCTGGTCACCCGAAGGGGGCCGCGCCCCGGCGAGGGCGAAGCGGCGATGACGGCCGAGCCCCCGCGTACCGAGGAACGGGCCGCGCAGCTCGCCGCGCTGCTCAACGAACGCGCCCGGCAGGATCCGGACTTCGCCACCGCGCTGGAGACCTGGCGGCGGCAGGCGAACGCCGAGGTCACCGCGCGGTCCGGGGACGTCACGAACGAGATCTCGGGCGGTACGCAAGGGACGGTGATCCAGGGCCGGGACTTCCACGGCGACATCACGTTCGGCGCCCGTTCCTCCTGAGCGGTGGCTGTGCGGACGCGAATCCGGAAGGAATCGGTCCGCGTCGCCGGCGGCGCAAAGGGGGTGGGTGGCGTGCGCCGGAGCGGCAGCCTGCTGCCCCGGTGTGCGCCCCTGCAACGGATTCCGGTCAGGCGCGAGGTGTACGGAGGGACGCGGCTCGCGCCCGCGTGCTTTCTCTTCCGTTCCGCTCCCGCCCCGCTCCGTAAAGGCGACTTTCGGCCAACCCTTCTCGGCCTGTCGTACGAAGGGCGATACCAGACCGGGGCGCTCTACGGGTAAGTTTGCCAACTGCGCACCGCACATGAACGGTTGACGACTACAGTGGCTGCTTGGTGATCATCGGTAGGCTCATCACACCCACGTAGGACACCTCCCCCTGTAGTGCACCCCCGTAGTACGCCGAATCCTGGGCACGTACCAAGGACACTCATGTCTCAACTTCGCGCACCCGCCGCGCGGTCCGAACGCCGCGAGGGCGGGCGGCACGGCCGGTCAGGCGCCCGTACCGCCGCCGGCGCGACCGGCGCCGGCTCCCCCCAGTCCCCCGCGCCGCTTCCGACCGAGGCCCGCATACGCCCCCAACTCCTGCGTACCTCCGTCCTCCCCGCCGTCGCCGTGGCGCTCGGCGGCGCCGCCGCCGTGCTGTTCACGATCCGCTCCACCGGCGCCAGCCCGACCCCCGGCCTGTGGGCCGCGCTCACCGGAGCCGCGGCGCTCACGGTGGCCTCGGTGACCGCCGCCGCCCTCGGCGCCGACCGGGCCGCCAAGGCCGTCCTCGATCGCGCCAACGCCCTGCGCCGCGCCAGCGCCCGCAGCCAGAGCGAACTGCGGACGGTCCTCGAACAGTTGCGCAGGGGTGAGAGTCCGGCGCCCCGGCCGCCCGCGGCACCGGCCGGTTCACCGTCCGGTGACGAGTTCGACCTGCTGGCGCAGGAGCTGACCCGCTCGCACGAGGCCGCCGTCACCGCCGTGGTGCAGGCGTCCAAGCTGTCCAGCAGCGTCGGCAACGAACAGAAGGTCGAGGTCTTCGTCAACCTCGCCCGCCGGCTCCAGTCCCTCGTCCACCGCGAGATCCAGCTCCTCGACGAGCTGGAGAACGAGGTGGAGGACCCCGAGCTGCTCAAGGGCCTGTTCCACGTCGACCACCTCGCCACCCGCATCCGCCGGCACGCGGAGAACCTCGCCGTCCTCGGCGGCGCCATCTCCCGCCGGCAGTGGTCGAACCCGGTCACCATGACCGAGGTGCTGCGCTCCTCCATCGCCGAGGTCGAGCAGTACCCGCGGGTGAAGCTGGTCCCGCCGATCGACGGTACGCTCCGGGGCCATGCCGTGGCCGACGTCATCCACCTCCTCGCCGAACTGGTCGAGAACGCGACGCTGTTCTCCGCGCCGCACACCACCGTGCTGCTGCGCGCCCAGTACGTCACGGCCGGTCTCGCCATCGAGGTCGAGGACCGCGGTCTGGGCATGCCCGTCGCCGAGCAGAACAAGATGAACGCCCTGCTCTCCGACCCCGACCAGGTCAACGTCGCGCACCTGCTCCAGGACGGCCGCATCGGACTCTTCGTCGTCTCGGCCCTGGCCCGGCGCCACGGCATCGCCGTTCGGCTCCAGTCGAACATCTACGGCGGTGTGCAGGCCGTGCTCGTCCTGCCGCAGGGCCTGCTCGGCGCCGACCCCGAGGGCCTCGCCCGGGGCGAGGGCCAGGCCGCCCAGGCCCAGGCCCAGGTCGCCGCCAAGGCCGCCCAGGCCCAGCTCGACAGCCAGGCCCTGGCCCAGCAGCCGGGCGGTCGGTCCGCCCCGCTCCCGGCCGCGGCGCCGCAGGCCCCCGCCCCGCAGGCCCCCGTACAGCCGGCGCCCGCGCCCGCCCCCGTACCCGCGCAGGCTCAGGCACAGGCGCACCTCCAGGCGCCGGCGCACGCGCAGGCGCCGCAGGCACCCGCCGTACCGGTCACCCCCTCCGTACAGCGGCCCTCGGCACCCCTCGGCACCACGACCGGCGGCTCCGGAGCGCCGGAGACCGCCGGCCCGCCCCGCGCGGCCGGAGCGACCGCGGGCCCCGGAAGCCACGGGGTCCCGTCGCAGTCCGCCTACCCCGGGCCCCACGGGTCCGGCACCGTCCCCCACCCTCCGGCGACCGAGGTCCCCCCGGCCCCGGCCTCCGGAGCCACGGGCAGGCCCGTCCTCCCCAAGCGGCGCGCCCAGGAGCACCTCGTCCCGCAGTTGCGCGACGAGCCCGCGGCCCGCAGGCCCGAGGAGCACGCCCTGCACGACCCGGGCCTCATGGCCGCCTTCCAGCGCGGCATCGGCCTCGCAGAATCCCAGCCCGCCCCCCGTGAACCGCTGCGTCCCGGTGACGCGCACAAGGAGTAGATGCACCATGGCGAGCAATGCGCCGAACGGCCATTCCTCGGATCTCGACTGGCTGCTCAGCGGCCTGGTCCAGCGGGTCCCCTACACCCGTAATGCCGTACTGCTCTCCTCCGACGGCCTCGTGAAGTCCGTCCACGGCCTCGACCCCGACGCGGCCGACCACATGGCCGCACTGGCCTCCGGCCTGTACTCGCTCGGCCGCAGCGCCGGCGCCCGCTTCGGCGACGGCGGCGAGGTCCGGCAGGTCGTGGTCGAGCTGGACTCCACGCTGCTGTTCGTCTCCACCGCCGGGTCCGGCACCTGTCTCGCGGTCCTCGCGGGCCGGGAGGCCGACGCCGCCGTCCTCGGCTACGAGATGGCCATGCTCGTCAAGAGCGTGCGGCCGTATCTGGTCACCCCGGCCAGACAGGCCGCCGGCGCGGCGGGCAGTGCGGGGCAGTGAGCATGGGGTCCCCTCAGGAAGGGCCCTGGCTCGACGACGCGGCCGGCCGGCTGATCCGCCCGTACACCGTCAGCGGTGGCCGGACCCAGCCCACGGCGGCGCTCGACCTGCTGTCGATGGTGATGGCGACCGGCACGGCACCGCAGCCGCACATGGGTCCCGAGCACAGCCTGGCCCTCGGGCTGTGCGACGGACCCACCTCGGTGGCGGAGATCGCGGCGCACTTACGGCTCCCGGCCGTCGTCACCAAGGTCCTGCTCTCCGACCTCGTGGACTGCGGGGCGCTCACCGCCCGAGCTCCCCGCTTCCACGCCAATCCAACCGACCGTTCCTTGCTGGAGGCAGTGCTCGATGGCCTACGACAACGGCTCTGAGCGCCACGAACGTGGTCACGAAGGCTTCGCGACCGACCCGTTTCCCACCGCCCTGAAGATCCTGGTGGCGGGCGGGTTCGGCGTGGGCAAGACCACGTTCGTGGGCGCCGTCAGCGAGATCGAACCGCTGAGCACCGAAGAGCTGCTGACCTCGGTCAGCGCGGCCACCGACAGCCTGGAGGGCGTGGAGTCCAAGACCACGACCACGGTCGCGATGGACTTCGGGCGCATCACCCTGGACGACAAGAACGTGCTGTACCTGTTCGGCACGCCGGGCCAGGAGCGCTTCTGGTTCATGTGGGACGAGCTCTCCGAGGGCGCGCTCGGAGCGGTCGTCCTGGCCGACACCCGCCGGCTCCAGGACTGCTTCTCCGCCGTCGACTTCTTCGAGCGGCGGGGCATCGAATTCGTGGTGGCGGTCAACGAGTTCGACGGCTCCTACCGCTACGAACCGGACGAGGTACGGGCGGCCCTCGACCTCAAGCCCACGGTGCCGGTCGTGCTCTGCGACGCCCGGATCTCCAGCTCCGGCATCCGCACCCTGCTGACCCTCGTCCAGCATCTGCTCACCACCATCCCGGCCGCCGTGCCGAGCTACGGAGCCCCGACATGACCTACGACCCGACCGGTCACCTGCTGCTGACCCCCGTCGACCAGGAGGCGCCCGCCCGGGTCCGCCGCCTGCGCGAACTGGGGCTCGGCGAGCAGCCCGACCCGGCCTTCGACGAATTCGCCCACCGGCTCGCGGAGGTGACCGGCGCGCCGTTCTCGATGGTCAACTTCATCGACGAGAACCGGCAGTTCTTCGCCGGCCTGCACACCCCGGCCGGCACCCACTCCGGCACCGACCTGGGGGCCACCGCCGCCGGCGGCGGTGTCGGCCGCTTCATGGCCCGGGACCACGGCTACTGCCCGCACGTGGTGGTGCGCCGCAAGGCCCTGGTCCTGGAGGACGTCTGCGACTACCCGCGCTTCGCGGGCAACCCGGTCGTGGACGAGATCGGCATCCGCTCGTACATGGGGGCACCGCTGATCGACCGCACGGGCGTGGCGCTCGGCACGATCTGCGTGGTCGACACGGACGTGCGGCCCTGGGGGCGCGCCGGCCTGGAGACCATCAAGGCGATGGCGGCGGAGCTGGTGGAGCAGATTCACCGCCGCGAGGACGGCAGGTTCTGACGAGCACCGTACGGAGAGCTACGCGTACAGATGCCCCGGTGTTCGGCTCTTCGCCGGACTCCGGGGCACGGTGCTTCTAGCGACCCTGGCGACCCTGTTCGAGGGGGTCTCAGATGTACGCGGGCTCCATGCGGACCACGTCGGAGAGCCGCTCCGACCAGCTTCCCTTGTCCTGGCCGAGGGCGACCTCGGCGAGGCGGAGGAGCTGGATGTCGGAGGTGCCCGCCGGGGCGAAGATGTGGTGCGCGTCGCGGAGGTACCGCTCGATGGACCGGTCGGTGAAGAGGCCGGCCGCCGCGTGGATCTCCATGGCGTTGCGCCCGGAGTCGAGGGCGGACTCGACGTTGACCAGCTTGGCGTTCATCAGCTCGGTGTCGCAGGACATGCCCTGGTCGAGCAGATGGACGGCGTGGTACGCGGCGAGCCGGGCCGTCATCAGCCGCGACTGCATCTGCCCCAGCTTCAGCTTCACCGTGGGCAGTTCGGCCAGCGGCTTGCCGTAGCGGATGCGCTCGGTGGCGAAGCGGGTGGTCTCCTCCAGGATCGCCTGGTGGATGCCGAGCGACACGGCGGTGAGGTTGGCGCGGCCGTAGAGCACGCTGGAGGAGTACGCGACGGCGAGGCCGTCGCCCTCGTCGCCGAGCCGGTTGGAGGCCGGCACCCGGCAGTTCTCGAAGATGAGCTCGCCGAAGCTGAAGCCGTGCAGCCCCATGGCCGGCTGCTGCGGACCGGTCCTGAATCCCGGGCGATCGGATTCGACCAGGAAGGCGGTGAGCCCCTTCGATCCGGGACCGGTGCGGACCACGACCCCATGGAGATCGCCGACATGGCTGTTGCCGACGTACACCTTGCTGCCGTTGAGGATGTAGTCGTCGCCGTCACGGACCGCGCTCGCGGACATGCCGAGGACATGGCCGCCGGACTCGGGTTCGGTGACCGCGATGGTCGGCAGGCACTCGCCGGAGGCGATGGCCGGAAGCCAGGTCTTGCGCTGTTCGTCGCTCCCGAAGTGGATGATCTTGGCGGTGCCGAGCTGCGATGCCTGGACCATGGCGCCCATCGCCCCGCTCACCCGCGAGAGCTCCTCGATGATGATCGTCTTGGCCAGATGGCCGGCGCCCATGCCACCGTACTCATGGCCGATAGTCGCGCCCAGCCAGCCCTGTCGGGTGATGAGCCGGGACAGTTCGTGGTGGACCGTGCGCGACGCCTCCATCTCCGGTATGCGTGGCCGAACCTCACGCTCTGCGAAGTCGCGAACCCGCGCCCTCAGTTGGTGATGCAGCCGACTGCTGAAGTAGCCGTCCATTCGAGTCCTCCCCTGCGAAACGCCTGCTCGTCGAGTGGTCCGAGCAGGTGGTGCATCGGCAGTGGTCCCGTCCCGAACAGGCCGACCACTTCATGGTGTTGATCTTTCTGGGGTGGAGCAATATCGCCACCAACTTTGTCCGAAAACGGAACGGTTGACGTTTGTTTCTGACTGTGTTTCGTGTGGTCTTGGCCTGCTCAGTCCGGTCCGAAGGACATTCCCCGGGGGCATCTTTCTGCCACATGCCAACGGCAACGAGTTCCCGGGCATATGGCGTCGAGAGAGGCCGGGTCGCCTCATACGTCACTTCGTCACCGAAGAGGCGGCATTCCGGAACCGTCGCCGGGGCGGGGCAGGCCCGGCGGCGCGGGGTGCGCGGGCGGATGAACCCCGCCCCGGGGGAGCCGTGGGGGCGTGTGGGGGCACGCCCCGGCGCGGGGGCGTGTCGAGCCGCGCGCGCCGTGGCGGTCACGGAGCGTGCGCGGGGGCGCGAGCGGGGCGCGCGGGGTGGCGCGGAGGTGCGCGCACGAGAGTGAGGGGCCGGGTGAGGGGGCGGGCGGGGGTGAGGGGGCGGGGGCTTGCGGCCGTCCTTTGCCGCCGGGAGGCCGTACGGTCGGTCCATGGCCACTTCCGACGATGTGCGCAGGATCGCCCTCTCCCTGCCCGAGGCCGTCGAGAAGACCGCCTGGGGCATGCCCACCTTCCGGGCCGGCCCGGGCGGGCGGATCTTCGCCTCGCTGGACGACGACCAGGTGCTGGGCGTCACGTGCCCGAGGGAGGAGCGCGCCGAGCTGATCGCGGCCGAGCCCGAGAAGTTCTTCCTCCGCGAGGGCCACGACGACCGCTATGCGTGGCTACGGGTCCGGCTCGCCGCCCTCGACGACGAGGAGGAGCTCCGGGCCATCCTGGCCGATTCCTGGCGCCAGGCCGCCCGCCCCCGGCTCCGGAACCGGTACCCGGAGGTGGGGCGGGTCGTACCGGAGGTGGGGCGGGCCGTACCGGAGGTGGGGCGGGCCGTACCGGAGGAGGGGCGGATCGCGCCCGAGGAGGGGCGGATCGCGCCCGAGGAAGGGCGGGCCGGGCCCTCGGACGGCTGAGGCGCGGCCCGCCTCCCGGTACGGGGACCGGGCCGGCGGTTCACCCCAGGAAGGCCGTGATCCGCGCCCGGAGGGCCGCCGGGTCGAGCCCCTGTCCGGCCAGGTGCTCGTCGACGGAGCCGTACCGGCGCAGCTCGCGGCGCCCGATGCCGAGCCCGAGGACGCGGTGCGGCACCTCGGCGAGCGCGTCGTTCGCGGCGGCCGTCGAGGTCCCGGCGAGGTACGGCTCCACCAGGACCACGTCCGGGCGCGCCCCGGCGACGGCCCGGCGCAGGGTCTCGCCGTCGAAGGGGCGGATGGTCGTCGCGTACAGCACCGTGACGTCGAGGCCCTCGGTCGCGGCCAGGACGTTGTCGAGCATCGGACCCACCGCGACGACGACCCCCCGAGAGCCCTCGCGCAGCGGGGTGAGGCCCGCGCCGCCGACCGGATGCGCCGAGGCGTTGGCGTGCACCGACAGCCGCACGTAGTCCGACCCGTCCCCGGCGGCGGCCTGCCGCACCAGGGCCTCGGCCTCGTCCGGGTGCCCCGGCACGTGCACGCTCCAGCCGTCGAGGGTGTCCATCAGCGCCACATCGCCGGGCGACATGTGGGTGAAGCCGCCGGCCGGCCAGTCGTACGATCCGCCCGCGCTGACCAGGACGCCGTGGACACCCTGGTGCCCGAAGTCCAGCTTCACCTGTTCGAAGGGGCGCTCCACCAGGAAACTGGCGAAGGTGTGCATGATCGGCCGCATCCCGGTGAGCGCCATCCCGCCGCCGACCCCGATGAGCAACTGCTCGCGGATCCCGACGTTGATCACCCGCTCGGGGTGGCGCCGCAGGGCCTGCCGGAAGCCGTCCGTGCTGATGTCGGCGAGTACGAGCGCGAGGCGGGGGTCGTCATCGAGCAGGCGGGTGGTGGTGGCGATGAAGCGGTCACGCATGGTGTCCATGAGGTTCTCCTGGGGGAGTGGGGCGTGGGGGAGGGGTGCGCCGGCCCGCGGCCCGGGGCGCGCCGGACTGGGGGCTCGGGCCCCGGGGGCCGGGCTCGGCGCGCGGTTCAGCTCTTGGGCTCGACGCGGGCGACGACCGCGCGGGGCCGGCCGGGGTGCGGCGCGGTGTAGGCGGCGTACAGCGCCTCGTGGTCCCGCCCGTCCACGGTCTCGGCCGACCAGCCGGCCGCCTCGAACCGCGAGGCGATCCCGCCCGGCCAGCCGTGGGTGGCTGAGCTGTTGTCGATCACCAGCGTGTGCAGCGCTTCGAGCCCGGCGGACCCGGCATAGGCGAGCGCCTCGTGGTTGCTGCCCTCGTCCAGCTCGGCGTCCCCGATCAGCACCCACACCCGGGGCTCGGTGAGCCCCTGCGCCCGCAGCCCGAGCACGCTCCCCACGGCCAGCGGCAGCCCGTGCCCGAGCGAGCCGCTCCCGATCTCCACGCCCGGCACGAGCGTGCGGTCCGGATGGTGCCCGAGCGGCGAGTCGTACCCGCCGAAGCCGCTCAGCACCTCCTCCTCGATGAACCCCTTCGCGGCGAGGACGGCGTAGTACGCCATGGGCCCGTGCCCCTTCGACAGCAGGAACCGGTCCCGCCCCGCCTCCCGCACGTCCTCCGGTGCCACCCGCAGGACCCGGTCGTACAGCACCCACAACGCGTCGAGCGTCGAGGTGGCGGCGGGCGAGTGCTTCTCGTCCCCGGTCATCAGCGCCATGAGCCGGTGCAGCCGCTCGATGTCGGCCCGCGCCGCGGGGATCGTGTCCGTCGTGTTCGTCATGGCCCACACCGTGCTACCTCAAGCGCGCTTGAGGTCAACCCGCAAACCGGTTCGTGACCACGCGCGGAAGTGCGGTATTGTTCTCATGCGCGTTCGGCCGGGGAAACCCCAGGTCAGACGGGCACCGGGACGTGGCGCAGCTTGGTAGCGCACTTGACTGGGGGTCAAGGGGTCGCAGGTTCAAATCCTGTCGTCCCGACTTGTGAGAGTCGCAGTCGAGGGGCCGTTTCAGAGCGATCTGAAACGGCCCCTCGATCGTTTCCGGCCGACCGTTTCGCTCCGCTGACCCCGTCTGTTCATTCGACGTCAGAGCTGCTGATCTTCGGCACGCCATTCGTCTTCGAGCATGCTGAACGTCAGGGAGTCCCGCCAGCCGTCCCGTATCCATGCCGTGTGGCGAAGGCGCCCCTCGTACGTCATCCCGAGCTTGGCCAGCACGCGGGCGGAGCCGAGATTCCGCGGGTCACAGGTGGCGAAGATCCGATGGAGCCCCAACTGATCGAAGCCGTACGCGAGAAGTCCGCGCCCGATTCCCGTGCCGATGCCTTGCCCCCATACCCGGGGATGCACGATGTAGGAGATCTCGCCCTGGCGCTGCCGGTGACTGCGGACACGCAGCTCGCCCATACCGACGACGTCGTCCCCCCAGCGCGCCGCATGGGCGAACCTCTGCTGGGGTGTGCTCGACCACGCCTCGACCGCGGCCCGCACGAAATCGCGTGTCTGGTCCTCGGTGTTCGGTCCCCAAGCCTGGAAACGGCAAGCCTCTGGGAGGCGGGCCCACGAGTGAACGGCCTGCCAGTCATCGAGCGCGATCTTGGTCAAGGACACCGCGTGCTGACGCATGGGTTGATCTTGTCACCTGGAGCCGGCTTTCCCGGGTAGAAGGGCCGCGAGGAAAGGACGGCCGGTATGGGCGAGTTGTCGATCGGGACGTGTTCATGGACGGACAAGGCGCTGGTGGCCAGCGGTTGGTATCCACCTGGGCGGCGCGACCCGGAGGGGAGGCTGCGGTACTACGCCGAACGCTTCCCCGTCGTGGAGGTCGACGCCGGTTACTACGCTCTCCCCAGCGTGCGCAACAGTCTGCTCTGGGTCGAACGCACGCCGGCGAGCTTCCGGTTCGATGTCAAGGCGTTCTCCCTCCTCACCGGCCACCCGACCCGCAAGGCCGCCCTGCCCGCCGACCTGCGCGGCCATGCCCTCGGCGACCCGGAGCTGCTGGACGAGGTCTGGCATCGTTTCGGCGCGGCCCTGCGGCCCCTTCGCGAGTCCGGCCGGCTGGGCGCCGTACTGTTCCAGTTCCCGCCGTGGTTCGGTCCGGGCGCCCGGGCGGAGACCGTGCTCCACGCCACCAGGAAACGGGCGTACGAGTGGCCGATGGCCGTGGAGTTCCGCCATCCCGACTGGTGGCGTGAGGACCGGCGGGAGCGGACCGCCGCCCTGTTGAGGGACCTGGACGCCACCGCGGTGGCCGTCGACACGGTCCAAGGGCTGCCCACCTCGATGCCCGCCGTCACCCCCGTCACCTCCCCGAGGCTCGCCGTGGTCCGCTTTCACGGCCGCAGCGCCGCCTGGGGGACCGGAAGCAAGGAGGACCGCTTCCGCCATTCCTACACGCGGGAGGAACTGGCCGACTGGCTGCCGCGCCTGCGCTCTCTGGGGGACCGGGCCGAGCAGGTGCACGTCCTGTTCAACAACTGCTGCGGTGACGCCGCGGTACGCGCCGCCGAGACGCTCCGCGGCCTGCTTGACGGTTCGTGAAGCCGGCCCCTCTCAGGACGCGCTGCTCCACCCGGCGGCCGGGGAGTACGCGTCGAGCAGGTCCACCACGAAGACCAGGGTCGAGTGCGGCGGGATCGACGAGGAGGGCGACTCCTTGCCGTAGCCGAGACGCGGAGGAACGACGATCTCGCGCCGACCGCCGACCCTCATCCCCCGCACCCCCCGGTCCATACCCTTGATGACCCTGCCGCCGCCCAGGGCGAACTTGAACGGCTCGCCGCGGTCCCAGGAAGCGTCGAACTGCTTCCCGGACGCGAAGGTCACCCCTACGTAGTGCACCCGGACCACCATGCCCGGCTTCACCTCGGGCCCGTCCCCGACGATCAGGTCACGGAGGGCCAGCTCGGTGGGAGCGGCACCCTCCGGGACGTCGACCTCGGGCTTCGTCCGCTCACCCATCACAGCCTCATCACTCTCCGCAGCCGACCCGCACGGCCCGTCCGGACGCACGGACTCTCCAAGGCAGCCTATGCCGGTCCGGAGGCGGTCGCGGACGCCGCCCGCCAGCGCCGGGCAACGGCCTCCGGCCGGCGGCCGGGGCCCCTGCGGGCGGCCCTAGTCCGAGAAGGTCCAGAAGAGACCGACCTCGGTGGCCGAGACCACGACAAGACCGCAGTCCTCCATGAACACACCCAGCGGGCTGTACTCCAGGCCCTCTCGTGAGAAGTCCAGCGTCCCCGGCGCGCTGCCCGGCTTGCCGACGTTGGTGTGGTACGTGGCGCCGTCCCCGTACCGCGCGAGGACCGTGCGCGCCATGTCCCGCAGCTCCTCGGGGGACTCGTCGAAGTACCGGAGGTTGTCCAGGGTGCAGCCGGCCTCCGTGAGGGCGAGGAGCAGATCCTCGGCGCCGGCCCGGTCGATCTCCTGGAGACGCGGTGCCACGTACGCGGCGGGGTGGGCGGCGAAGGGCCACCGGGGGTCCTCCGCGCGCCGCGGGTCCTGCTCCGCGTCGTCGACGCGGGCCCAGCCCCGGGGGTCGGGCACGGCCCGGGCCGTCAGCGCGAGGACGTCGAGCGTCCAGTCCTCGTGGCGGCGCGGGCCGGTGGCGATGTACGCGCAGGCGTCCCGGTACAGGTGGCGTACCGCGGCGTCCCAGGACGCCTGGTCGACGGACGGCACGAGGGTGCGGGACCTCGGGCCGAGGGGAGCGGGGCTACTCGACACGGGCGGGCTCCCGTTCGCGTACGGGCCGCGGCTCGTTCTCCGGCTCCCCACCGTGGCTCTCCGGGGCGCCGAACCAGGCCACCGCCACCGCGCCCGCGACCGCCAGGACGAAACCGAGGACGGCCAGCCAGGCGAAGCCCGGGCGGGAGGCGTCCCCCAGCCACCACACGCCGATCATGCCCGGCAGCACGGTCTCGCCGACCACGAGCGCTGCCGTCGCGCCGTTCACCGAGCCGATCTGCAGCGCGACCGTGTGCAGGTACATGCCGCCGACACCGGCCACCAGGATCGCGTACAGCGCCGGGTCCGTCAGGAGCGCGCCCGGGTCGAAGGGGTCGATGCCGTTCAGGATCCGCACCCCGACCCCCAACGCGCCGAAGCCCAGACCCGACAGGAGGCCCGCGAGGATCGCCGCCCGGGCGCCGAGCACGCGGACGAGGACCGTACCGCCGACCATCAGCAGCAGCGAGACGGCGAGCAGCCACCAGTGCGTCGCGATCGGGGTGTGCCCGCTGCCTTCCGGGCCCGCCGCGCTCGCCAGCAGCACCAGGGCCGAGCAGACCACACCGATCGAGGTCCACTCCGCGCGGGTCAGCCGGATGCCGAGCAGCCGCACGCTGAGGACGGCCGTGATGACCAGGTTGGCGCTGATCACGGTCTGCGAGAGGAACAGCGGGAGCATGCGGGCGGCGAGCGCGCCGAGGCCGAAGCCGACGAAGTCCAGGATCGTGCCGACGATGAACTCCCAGGTCATCGCGGCCTTCGCGGTCGACGACAGGCTCGGCCCGCCGTGCTGGGTGACCTGCCCCGCCGCGGCCGCCTCGCGCCGGGCGGACTTGCGGGAGCCGACGGCCTGGAGGACGGACCCCGTGCCGTAACAGATCGAGGCGGCGACGGCGGTCAGCAGTCCTATGAGCACAAGCAGATCCCTTCACACGGTCGGGGCCGGTCGGCCCCGTTCGTTCTCCGCTTGCCAGACGTCGGATCGGGCGCCGGCGTTGCCTCCGGCCTCCGACTTCCGTGCGGGCGCGGCCGCCGCGCGCCCCCCGGGCCCCTCGGCCCCGTGAGTCCGGTCAGCCCACGGTCCAGCGGATCATCCACGCCTCGTTCTGGATGGAGATGACGTGCTCGCACCGTGACACGAAGGCGCCGCTCGCCTCCGTCGAGGGCGTCGTCTCCGCCTGCCAGGCGTCGAGGAGCTGCTGCAACTCCTCGGCGGTGCGCAGGAACTCGAGCTGCTGGTAGGCGTAACGCTGTGCTATCCCGTGGGCGGTGACCGCGATGGACACGGAGGCGATCACCCCCGTCCAGGCCGCGAGCCCTCCGAGGGAGAAGGCCCCGGCGGCCGCGGCCAGGAGGGCGCCCGCCGCGCCGAAGGCGACTTCGACCTTGCCGAGGAGTTCCACCTTGCGGTGCATCAGCGCGGCCTTGGGTCGGTAGTACGTGTCGATCTGGCGGCGCAGCCGAAGGTCGACGTACGTGTCGATGCCCGTCACCGGAGGCAGCGGGCGGGCCTCGGCGGTGATGCCCGTGGTGTGACGCACGAGGTCCGCGGCGTCCACACGGAAGCGGCGGGCCCGCTCCGCCAGGAGCGCCGCGCCGTTCTCCGCGTCCTCGTACGGGCCCACGCCGGCGAGGCAGGTGTAGACCTCGCCCTTGAGGGCCTCCGACACGGCCCGGGTACGGATCCAGTCACTCATCCGGCCGGGGCCGGCCCGGTGGGCGAGAACGGGTGACATGCCCGCGGTGAGGGCGGCGAGGAAGGCGAAGGAGGTCCCCAGCCAGGTCTGCCAGTCCATCGTCTGGGCGGCCGCCGTACCGAGGATCGCCGCGGCGACCGCCAACGCCAGGGCCCGCGAACGAGCCGTCTCCACCGACCTCTTGAGCTTGTTCGCGCTCTGGGACCAGACGCTCTGCTGGTCCCAGACCTGTCGCATCGTCACGTTCTCGTGCGTCACTGTCATGCGGAGATTCTGGCGACTGGGTGCGGACGGCGGAACTCCCTCCGTCCGGAGGGCAGCCGGCCGACATGGCCGAGGAGTCTCTTCATCCGGGGGGACGACCGACTAGCGTGGAGCGGATAGGGCTTCGGGGGGAGCGGTGTGCGGGCGCGTCGTCGATGGTGGTGGCTGTTCTCCTGTGCCCTGGCGTGGGCGCTGTGCTGTGCGCTCGTGGGCCCCTGGGTCGCCCTGGCCGGTCTCTTGGTCCCCGGCGCGGTCTTCGTCCGTTTCCCTTCGTTCCGCCGCTTCCCTTCGTTCCGCCGTCGGCCGTCGGGCCGCTCCGACGGCCGGCGACCTCTCCGCGTCCGGCCGGGGGAGCGCGTCGGGAGTCCTGCCCGGCCGGCGCCCGCGAAGCGCCCGGAACTCTTCGTCGCCGGCTGGGGCGTGGCCGGAGCGGTGGTGTACGGCCTGGCCGCATGGGGCCTGCAGTACGTCACCGTACGCCTCGGGCGGCGGACGGTGTCGCTCATCCCCGAACTCCGGCCGGTAGAGGGCTTCTACCACGAGGTGGGCGAACAGATGGCGGAGAGTCTGTTCGGGGTGTCCGCCGACCGGCCGTACTGGCAGTTCCTCGCCGCGGGAGCGGGGCTGATCGCCGGCGGAGTGGCGGCGGCCGGCCGGGAGATCGTGCTGCGGGCCGAGCTCGCGGGGAAGATCTTCGACGAACTGGCCGAAGCGCAGGAACAGGGACCCCCGTCCGAAGGCACGGGGAAGGTGTTCGTCAGCTACTCCCGACGGGATTCCACGTTCGCCGAGCGCCTTCACCGGGAGCTCTCCGGCCGTCTGCGCGAAGTGTGGGTGGACTGGCTGGACATCGAGCCGTCGGCACGCTGGCGTGAGCGCATCGACGAGGCCATCCGCGGCTCCGACGCCGTGATCGTGCTGCTCAGTCGGGACTCGTTGCGTTCGAAGTACTGCTGGTTGGAGTGCGAGCGGGCGCTCGCGCTGCGCAAACGGGTACTGCCGATCGTCATCGACCCTGCACTCGAACACGGGGCCAGTGCCGCACTCCGCGAGAACGGCTGGGACCCGCTCGCCGACTTCCAACTCCTGCGGATGAGCCGGTCGGAGGAGTTCGCGGCGGGCGCGGACGCCATTCACGCCTTCGTGAAGAACCGGCACCGCTGGACCGCCTTCCACACGCGGATCGGGCTGCGCGCGCACGAATGGCGCATCAGTGGGGGAAGCGAGGCGTTGCTGCTGCGCGGGCACGAGCTGGTCGTCGCCGAGGCGTGGCAGCGGCAGCGGCCCGCGTCCGGGGAGGTGGACGACCGGACGGCACTCACCGAGGAGCAGGTGGCGTTCCTGCGGGCCAGCCGCGCGGCGGCACGGCGTCGTCGGATACGGGTCCAGGTGGGGGCCGTCGCCATAAGCGTGGCTCTGGCGGCACTCGCCGGGCTCGTCGTCTCCGGGGAGTCCTCGGCGTTGGCCCAGCGCCGGGCGGCCGATTCGCGGAGGCTGGCCGCCACCGCGAATGAACGGGCCGACGGCGACGTCCGACAGGCGGCGTTGCTGAGCGTCGCCGCGTTCAGTCAGGCCGACACGACCGAGGCCCGCGAGTCGCTGCTCCGGCAACTCAGCCGTTTCGACAAGGTGCGCGGCGTGATCCCGGCCAAGCGCGCCCTCGTCTCGTACCTCAGCCTCAGCCAGGACGAATCCGCGCTGGTCATCTGGCGGCGGGACGGGACGGCCGAGGTCTGGGACACCGCCGCGATGCGCTCCCGCGGCACGGTGCGGGGAACGCGCATGTCCAGCATGGCGGGAGGGGACATGAGCGCCGACGGGCGGATCCTCGGCGTCCTGCGCAAGGGGATCGTCGTCCTCGTCGACACCCGCACGATGAAGGAGACCCATCAGGCCGATCTCCGGCACTTCGGTGTGTCCGGCATCTTCGGCACAGCGGAACTGAGCCGCGACGGGAAGACCCTGCTGGTGAGCCCCTCGCCCGAGTCAGGGGCGCGTGGTCGGACCGTGGTGTGGGACGTGGCTGCCGGAACGGCGGTGCTTCAGGTGGAGGGATCGCTGGTCAAAGAAGGGGCTTTCGGCCTGGCGACGGAGATCCTGGACGAGGGCGACGACTCCGTGTCGGTCGGTTACGTGGCCGCCCCCGAACGGCCGCCGTCGAAGCTTCCGCCGGGCAGATTCCTCGGTATGAGCCACGCGGGAGCCCCGGTCGTGATGAACAGCGGAACCATCCGGGTTCTCACCGACACCGGGCGTACCGCGTGGACGCTGGGGAAGGGGCTGACCTTCGAGGACTTCAGTCGCAACGGGCGCTATCTCGTCGCCAGGCACACCGCTGCCCCGGGCCGCCACGACGTGTGGGACCTCGGCGCCCGTCGGCGGATCGGCCGCGTCGACGCTCCCGACCCCGGGGCCTACGGCCCCCGGGTGTCCCTGAGCGACGACGGCCGGTGGCTCGCGGTGGCGGCCACCTCCTTCTCGATCTTCCAGCAGACGTCGCAGTACGGGCTCTACAGCACCAGGACGGGCCGCAAGGAGGCGGACCTGCCGGGGCACGAGATCGCCCTCGGCGCGCGCGGACGGCTGATGGCCGGGGCAGGCTCGTACGGCACCGTGACGCTCTGGGACCGCGGTCAGGCCGGGCGCTTCGCCGACAGGTTCGAGGCTGCCGGTGCTGCCGGTGCCGTCGGCCTCGATGCCGCGACCGCCTCCCGTGGCGACGCCCTGGCGGTCCTCATGACGGACGGTACGGTGCGGCTTCTCCGCCGGTCCGACGGGCGGCTCCGTCGGACCGTCCGTCCCGGCGCCGATGCCTACCGGATCGCCCTGTCGCCCGACGGCGCTCTGCTCGCCGTCGCGGAGGCCGAGGGGGTGGGCTACGAACGCGCGGTGCACGTGGAGGTCTTCGACACCGGGAGCGGCCGCCGACTCGCTCGCCTGGAGGGGCAGGGCATCGGCTCCCCGAAAGTGCTCCCGATGACGTTGCTCTTCTCCCCGGACGGACGGCGGCTGTACCTCGGAGAGGCACACGGTGCGTCCGTGTATAGCTGGCACACCGGAACATGGCGGCCGGGCCACCGGTACGGCCCCGACTACGAGGTCGGCATCGTCGAGGACACGGCCCTGAGCGCCGACGGTTCCCTGCTGGCGGTGACGGGCGGTCAGCAGAAGGCTCAGGTCTGGGACACCCGGACGGGAAGACGCCTCGGCAAGCCCGTGCCGGGGGCGATGTCCGTCGCCTTCCGTCCCGACGGTCTCCTCGTGCTCGGGGGCGTGGGCGGCGGCAATCCCGCCCTGATCCTCTGGGATCCCCGTGCGCACCGTGCCCTCCGGGCCGCTCCGGACGCCGGGGAACTCACCCGGGCCGTCGCGGTCGGTCCGGACGGGCGGACGGCGGCTTCCGTCACGGGCGACGGGAGGCTTCTGCTGTGGGATGCCGATCTCGAGCGCAGCATCCAGGTCCCGGGATGGACGCTGGGGCGGCGCGGGGACCTCGTCGGGTTCACCGGGGAGGGCGACCGCCTGGTCGTCGAGCGGGACGGTGAGCTCTCCTCACTGCTGGTCGGCCCGAGCCGCTGGCGCGCGGCCCTGTGCTCCATCGCGGGGGAGCCGATGTCGCCCGCGGAGTGGCAGAACGCGGCTCCGGGAGAGCGGTTCCGGCGGATCTGCTGAGCCGCCGGACGGGGGAGGCGGTGGAGTGATCGGGTGGCGGGGGGCCGGGGTGGGGTTTCCGGGGGGCGGGGGGAGGCCACACGTTACTGACGCCAACCGCAGCCGTCCTCTTGGAGGAAGCCTTGACGCAGAACCCCCTGCGGCGCCGTGCCGCCGTCGCGGCGGTCGCCACCGTGCTGTCCCTCGCCCTCGCGCCGGCCTCGTTCGCCGCCGGCGGTCCGGGGCCCGAGCGGCCGACGAGCACGACGTCCCAGGACCCGCAGCCGCTGTCGGCGTCCCCGGCGGCGTACGAGCTGGGAGAGGAGCTCGCCGGGCTGGCGGGCAAGCAGCTCGAAGTGACCTTCCTGGCCGCGGTCATCCCGCACCACCGGGCCGCCGTCGAGATGGCGAAGCTGGAACGGGAACGCGGCGTCGACGCCGACGTCCGCAACCGTGCCGAGCACATCATCAGCGGCCAGCAGCACCAGATCGACCGCTTCACCCGCTGGCTGCACGAGTGGTACGGCCTCACCCCGCAGCAGGCCAGGGCCCAGGCACCCGCCGAGGCCCGCGAGGAGATGGCCGAGATGGACAAGGAGACGCGCAAGCGCGTGGACGAGCTGCGCAGGACGCCGGCCGGCAAGGGCTTCGACACCGCCTTCCTGAGGCGGATCATCCCCCACCACTCCGAGGGCATCGCCGTCTCGCTCGAAGTCCAGTCCCGCGCCGTCCATCACCGGCTCCGTGAGGCCGCCTCGACCGGCATCGCCGCCCAGCAGGCCGAGATCGAGGACTTCCGCGACCGGCTCGGGCGCGGAAGGAAGTAGGGCCCGTCCCCGTGCTCCAGCGCCCCGCTCCCCGCCCGGGGAGCGGGGCGCGGTACGGGCTTCTAGCGGCTGATGCGGCGCGGGACCGTCACCGTGACGAGCTTGTCCGGGTTGCGGATGGCGTAGAAGTGGGTGATGCGGTGGTCGGCGATCTCGATCAGGAAGACGCCCTGGACCCGGTCGCCGCCGTGCACGACCAGCGCGGGCGTGCTGTTGCAGTTGGCCCGCTCGATCCGCAGGTCCGGCAGGCGTCGCCCGGTGCGGAGCAGGTCCAGGAGGAACGCGGCGACCTTCTCCGCGCCCACCACCGGGCGGCGCGCCGCCGTCGCCTTGCCGCCGCTGTCGGCGGTCCAGGTCACGTCCGGGGCGAGCAGGGACAGCAGCCCTTCCAGATCGCCGGTGGCCGCGGCGTTCATGAACTGCCGGGTGATCCGCTCGGTCGTCAGGGCGTCGACGGGCTCGAAGCGGCGGCGCCGGGCCTGTACGTGCGAGCGGGCGCGGTGCGCCACCTGCCGTACCGTCACCACGGACTTGCCCACCGCCGCGGCGATCTCCGCGTGCGCGAAGCCGAAGACCTCCCGCAACACGAACACCGCCCGCTCGTCGGGGGTGAGGGTCTCGAGCAGCACGAGCATCGCCATCGACACCGACTCGGCGAGCACCGCGTCGGCCGACGCGTCGTTCTCGTCCAGCAGCAGCGGTTCGGGCAGCCACGGGCCGACGTAGTCCTCGCGCCGGCGGGTGCTCGCCCGTCGTGCGTTGAGCGCCTGCCGGGTCACCAGGCGCGCCAGATACGACCTGGTGTCCCGCACGGTCGTGAGGTCGACGTCGGCCCACCGTACGTAGCTGTCCTGGAGCACGTCGTCGGACTCGGTGGCCGAGCCGAGGATCTCGTACACGATCGTGAACAGCAGCGGCCGCAGGACGGTGAACCGCTCGGCGTGCTCGTCGGCGGGCACGGCGGCGTGCGCGGCGGTGCGCACGGGGGTGTGCGCGGCGGGGCGGTGGTCGGCCGGGGCCTTGTCGAGGCCGAGGCCGAGGTCGCTGTGTGCGGTCATGCCCTCAAGACACCCGAGGCCGCGAAGACGTGACACGGTGTGAGGTGATGCGCGTCACTCCGCCGCCCGGTGGCGGCGTCAGTGGCCGACCGCGAGTTCGCCGCTGAGTCTGCCGTGGAGGTCGGCGCTGGGGGTGTTGAGACCGGTGATCTCGACCGTCTTGCCGCGCTGGGCGTATCTGGTCTCGACGGCGTCGAGGGTGGCGACCGAGGAGGCGTCCCAGACGTGCGCCGCACTCAGGTCGATGACGACCCTGTCGGGGTCGCCGGCGTAGTCGAACCGGCCGACGAGGTCGTTGGAGGAGGCGAAGAACAGCTCGCCGGTGACCCGGTAGACGACGGTGGAGCCGTCCGGGGTGGTGACGGCGGTGACGTCGGCGAGGTGGGCGACGCGCTTGGCGAAGATGACCATGGCGGTGACCGAGCCGACGACGACGCCGACGGCGAGGTTGTGGGTCGCGACGACGCAGACGACGGTGACGAGCATGACGACGATCTCGCCGGCGGGCATCCGCTTGAGGGTCTTCGGGGCGATGGAGTGCCAGTCGAAGGTCGCGACCGACACCATGATCATGACGGCGACCAGTGCGCCCATGGGGATGTCGGAGACGACGGGCCCGAAGGCGATGCACAGCACCATCAGGAACGCGCCCGCGAGGAAGGTGGACAGGCGGGTGCGCGCGCCGGAGACCTTCACGTTGATCATCGTCTGGCCGATCATCGCGCAGCCGCCGATGCCGCCGAAGAAGCCGGTGACGATGTTCGCGATGCCCTGACCGATCGACTCGCGGGTCTTGTCGGAGCGGGTGTCGGTGATGTCGTCGACCAGCTTGGCGGTCATCAGCGACTCCATCAGCCCGACCAGCGCCATCGCGAAGGCGTACGGGGCGATGGTGGCCAGGGTGTCCAGCGTGAACGGCACGTCCGGCAGACCCGGAACGGGCAGGGCGGACGGCAGGGCGCCCTTGTCGCCCACGGTCGGCACCGCGATCCCCGCCGCGACGGTGATCGTCGTCAGGATGACGATGGAGACGAGCGGCGCCGGGATCGCCCTGGTGATCCTCGGGAAGAGCACCATCAGCGCCAGACCGCCGACGACCAGCGGATACACCGCCCACGGGACGTCGGTCAGCTCGGGGACCTGCGTCATGAAGACCAGGATGGCGAGCGAGTTGACGAAGCCGACCATCACCGAGCGCGGGATGAACCGCATCAGCTTCGCCACCCCCAGCGCCCCCAGGACCACCTGGAGGAAGCCGGCCAGGATCACCGCCGCGATCAGATGGCCGAGGCCGTGCTCGCGGTTGAGCGGGGCGATGACGAGCGCGACGGCGCCGGTCGCCGCCGAGATCATCGCCCGGCGCCCGCCGACGACCGCGATCGTCACGGCCATCGTGAACGAGGCGAACAGGCCGAGCGCCGGGTCGACCCCGGCGATGATCGAGAACGAGATCGCCTCGGGTATCAGCGCCAGCGCGACGACCAGCCCGGCCAGGACCTCGGTGCGCCAGACCTTCGGATCCGACAACCAGTCGGGTTTCAGGCCCCGCAGGCGCGCGGCGAGGGACGCGGAGACCGAGACCGAGGCCGGGGTCGAGGCCGTGGCCGGGGGAGCGGGCGTCGGCGTGGGCGTGGAAGAGGAGGAAGGCAAGAGGGAGGGGACCTGTCGTGCTCGGGCACACCCCGTTCGACAGCCGGGAGGACCGGGACGACCGGGGCAGCCGGGGCGGGCGGGGTGGGTGGGGACGCGGAAGGGACGGCTCGGCTCTCCGCGGGGCGCCGCCGCGGGCGACTCCGGGGGCGTCATCGGCCCCGATACGGCGAAGGTGACGGCGACGGTGACGCCGGAGGCAGCGGTACGGCGCGGGCGCCCTCGCCCTCGCCACCGGCAACTCTACCCTAACGTTAGAGTAGGGATGGAAGGTGCCGCCGGGGCTCCGACCCCGGCCGGGCCGGCGGAGACGAGAAGAACCAGAGGATCGTGGGCATGGACGGCAGGCACATGCAGATCGGCGAGGTCGCCGCGCGCACGGAGCTCTCTCTGCGCACCATCCGGCATTACGAGGAGACCGGCCTCGTCATCCCCTCCGCCCGCTCCCAGGGCGGCTTCCGCCTGTACACCGAGGCCGACGTCGCCCGTCTGATGGTGATCCGCCGCATGAAACCGCTCGGCTTCACCCTGGACCAGATGCGCGACCTGCTCGACGCGACCGACCGCCTCGACCGCGATCCCGGCCTCGGTGCCGAGGACCGCGCCGCCCTGCTGGAGCGGATCCGCTCCTACGAGCGGGCCGCCGTCGAGCAGGTGGAGAAGCTCCGGGTCCAGCTCTCCCGCGCCGAGGACTTCGCCGCCACCCTGGGCGCCCGGCTCGAGCAGGACACCGCCCCCGCCGTCCGCCCCTGACCCCGTCCGGCGCGATACGGGTCGGGTCGGGTCGGCTCCGGCGGACCCTCCGGTGCCGCCCGAGAGTGGGGGGAGGTGTGGAGACGGCGTGAGCGAGTGGTGATCGGCCGTTGATCGGCCGTAGAGCCGTGCCGTGGACCATCGGTGCCAGGGGGAACACGGCTCGACGGTCACCACCGGTCGACGTCGCGCTCGGCGTGCCGTACGGCCGCCCGGGCCCCCGGTCCCCGGTAGTTGGCCATCCCACGAAAGGTGGACGAGGCATGGACGGTGTTCAGTCGCCGCAGTCGACGGCGGGCTTCGGAGAGCTGCTCAGGATCTGGCGCGAGCGGGTCGGGCTGACCCAGCAGGTGCTCGCCGACCACGCCACCCTGAGCGTCCGGGCCATCCGGGACATGGAGAGCGGCCGGGTCCAGCGTCCCCGGCAGGAGACGGTCCGGCTGCTGGCCGACGCGCTGCGACTGGAGGGCCGCAACCGGTCGGTCTTCGAGGCCACCGCCCGCCGGCAGACGCCCACCGAGGAGCCCGGCGACGAACCGACCGCGCCCCCGGTCGCCCGGGGTGCGATCGTCGGCCGGGAGCTGGAGGTCGAGGTCCTCGCCGACGCCTTCGCCCAGCACGGCGACCGGCTGGTCACGGTGGCCGGACTGGGCGGGGCCGGCAAGACCAGACTGGCCCTGGAGGTCGCGAGACGGCTGCACCTCGCCTCCCGCTGGTCGGTGCGCTGGATCGACTGCGGCCGACTGCCGGTCGCCGGGCTCGAACGCCGTACGGACCTCGCCCGCGCGATCGGGGAGCGGCCCACCCTCCTGGTCCTGGACGGCGCCGACGCCGGCGTGGACACGGCCCTGCTGGACGAACTGTTCCAACGCTGCCCCGGCCTGCGCGTCCTGATCACCGCCCGGGTCCCGCAACCGCTGCCCGGCGGCCAGGTGATCCCGCTCGCCCCGCTGCCCACCCCCGGTCCCGAACTCGACCACGACCCGGCGGCCCTGGCCGAGGTCGGCGCCGTCCGACTGCTGCTCTCCCACCTGCGCCGACTGCGGCCCGGCTACCGTCTGGAGCCCGACGAGGCACCCGCAGTCGCCGCCCTCTGCCGCCAACTCGACGGCCTGCCCGGCGCCTTGGAGCTCGTCGCCGGCTGGTCGACGGTCCTGTCCCCGCGCCAGTTGGTGGCGCGCCTCGCAGAGGGGCCGTTCCACCTGGCGCCGCCGCCCGCCGGATACGGGGGTCGGGCGGACGTACGGGCGGCGCTCGGGGCCGCCCTCGACCGGCTGACGCTCGGTCAGCGCGACCTGCTGGAGCGCCTCGCGGCCGAACCGGGGGACTGGACGGGCGAGGACGCCGTCGTACTGAGCGGCCGGCCGCCGCAGGAATGCCTGGCTGCCGTGCACGAGTTGCTGGCGAGCGGGCTGATCCGCAGTGTCCAGGCCCGCGACGGTGTCCGGTTCACCGTGCTGAACCTCTGCCGGAGCCTGTGCGGGGGCCGCGCGTACGCGGAGCTGGCGACGGCGAGTTGAGCCTCGGCCGGCCGCCCCGCGGCCGCCACGACCGAGCGGCTCCGGTGCCGGTCCCGGTCTCGGTCCGGCCCCGGTTCGGGTCTCGGTCCGGTTCCGGTCTCGGTCCGGTCCCCGTTCCGGTTCGATACTGCCCGCATCCTGCCGGGCGAGCTGCCGGTCCGGCGCCCGGATCGTCCCTAGCGTTCTGTTCACGGCCGGGCGAGCCGGACCCGGGAGCCGGGCGAGCCGGACCCCGGACACCGGGAAACCCGGACACCAGGACACCCCGGGCACCCGGACCCGGACGCCCGGACAGCGGGCGCCGCCCGGAGGGACCGCCGTCCCGGGATCGCTCACCAGTCCGGGATTCCTCACCACCTACCGACACAGAGGGTTTGCGCCGTGGATCAGCATGCCGTGGAGCAGCACGGAAAGGCCGAGCCGGCCGGTCTGGACGTCGTCGTGACGACCATGGCCTCGGACTCTCACACCTGGAACCTGGTCTTCCTCCACCTGCTCCTGGAGGAGCTCGGGCACCGGGTCACCAACCTGGGCGCGTGCGTGCCGGACGAGCTGCTGGTCGCCGAGTGCCGCCGGATCGAACCCGACCTGATCGTGCTGAGCAGCGTCAACGGGCACGGCTTCCACGACGGGTTGCGGGTGATCGCCGCGCTGCGCTCCTGCCCCGAACTGGCCCGCACGACCACCGTGATCGGCGGGAAGCTGGGGATCGCGGGCTCCGGAGCCCCGGCCCGGCGGCGGGCGCTGCTGGCGGCGGGCTTCGACGGGGTCTTCGAGGAGGGCCGCCCGGTGGCGGAGTTCCCCTCCTTCGTCGGCGCGCTGACCGCCGGATCCGCGCCCGGGCCCTTGGCCACCGGGTCCGCGCCCGGCCCCCTGACCGCCGGGTCCGGAGCGCTCCTGTGACCGGCTCCGGGGGCGGCGCCGCGCGCGACACGCCGGCCCCGCGCCCGTACGTCCCGGCCGGCCCCCCGGTGGCGGGCGGCTTCGGCGCCTTCGTGGCCCGTGCTCGCGCGGCCGGTGCGCTGGTGGTCCAGCCCAGGATGGGCATGGCCGACCCGCTGCGGATGCGCGACGGCCTGCTGGCCACGCGGGACGCGGACGCCGTCACCGTCGGCACCATCACGCTCGACAGCTACACCCGCACCGGCGATCTCGCGGCCGCCCGGCACGCGCTCTCCCACGGGCTCGGCCTGAACGGCTACCCGATCGCCACCCACCCCGACGACACCACCCGGGCGGTGCTGCGGGGCGTCGCGGACGCGCGCTTCCCGGTCCAGGTCCGGCACGGTTCCGCCAGACCGGAGCACATCGTCCGCGCGTTGCTCGCGGCCGGCCTGGACGCCACCGAGGGCGGACCGGTCTCGTACTGCCTTCCCTACAGCCGGACGCCCCTGCGCGAGGCGGTCGCCGACTGGCAGCGAAGCTGCGAACTCCTCGCGTCGATAAGGGAGTTCGGCACGGAGCCGCACCTGGAGACCTTCGGCGGCTGCCTGATGGGGCAGCTCTGCCCGCCGAGCCTGCTGATCGCGGTCAGCGTGCTGGAGGCGCTGTTCTTCCGGCAGCACGGGCTGCGCGGCATCTCGCTCAGCTACGCCCAGCAGGCCGACCCGCGCCAGGACGAGGAGGCGCTCACCGTCCTCGGGCGGCTGGCCCGCGAACTGCTGCCGGACGTCGACCACCACATCGTCCTCTACGCGTACATGGGGGTCTTCCCGCGCTCACCCGGTGGCGCCCGGCTGCTCCTGGAGGACGCGGCCCGGTTGGCGGTACGGGCCGGCGCGGCCCGCCTGATCGTCAAGACCACCGCCGAGGCGCACCGGATCCCCACCGTCGCGGAGAACGTCCGCGCGCTGGAGACCGCCGCCACGGCCGCCGCCGACGAGCACGCCCGCCGCGCCGCCCCGCCCGCCGCGCCCGGCACGTACACCCAGATCCCGGGCCGGCACGGCACCGGTCCGCACGGCACCGGTCCGTACGGCATCAGCTCCCACGCCGCCGGCTCGCGCGACCTCGGCCCTGACGGCACCGTCCCCCACAGCCCCGACGTCCACAGCCCCGGCCCCCGCGGCCTCGCCGTCGAGGACACCGGTATCGAGGCGGAGGCGCGGGCGCTGATCGGTGCCGTCCTGGAACTGGACGCGGACATCGGCCGGGCGCTCGTGCGGGCCTTCGCCGCCGGGTACCTGGACGTGCCCTACTGCCTGCACCCCGACAACGCCGGCCGGGCCCGCAGCTCTCTCGGACCCGACGGCCGGCTGCACTGGTCGAGCGTCGGGTCGATGCCGATCGCCGGCCTGGCCGACGGCGGCCCGCGTCCGCCGATCCTCGGCTCCACCGGTCTGATCACGGCGCTCTCCCACGTCCAGCGGACCTACGACGCCCGCGCCGCCGCCCGCACGCCCGCCGGTGCCGTCGCCGGTACCGCCGCCGGTGCCGTCCCCGACCCGCCCCGAACGCCCGCCGCACCGCCCCGTACGACGTCCACGCCACGACGACAGTTGGGACTCACCACACCATGACCACCGACGGGCACACGGCCGCCGCACCGCTCCCGGACCCCGGCCGCCACCTCACCGCCCCGGCCACCCGCGCCGCGCTGCGCGTCCAGCACGAACTCCTCTCCGCCGCCCGCTCGTTCCTGCGCGAACAGGGTTTCACGGAGCTGCTGCCGCCGATCGTCGGGCCGGTCACCGACCCCGGCTCGCGCGGCTCCAAGCAGGTCGACGTCGACTTCTACGGCCACCGCTACAAGCTGATGACCAGCGCCATCCTCTACAAGCAGGCGTCGCTCCTGGCCTTCGACAAGATCTTCTGCATCGCGCCCAACGTCCGTCTCGAACCGCTGGAGACCGCCGGCACCCGCCGCCACCTCGTCGAATTCCACCAGCTCGACGTGGAGATGGCGGGCGCGAGCCGGGACGACGCCGTCCGGCTGGTCGAGGAGCTGGTGGTCCACATGGTCGACAGCGCGATCCGCGCACTGCCCAAGGACTTCGCCGAACTCGGCCGCGACACCGACGCGTTCACCGAACTCCTGAAGGGTTCCTTCGGCCGCATGCGGCACGCCGAGGCGGTCGCCGAACTCCGCGGACTCGGCCACCCGCAGAGCCCGGACGCCGAACTCGACTGGGAGGGCGAGGCCCTGCTCTCCGGCCGACGCGACCGCCCGTTCTTCGTCACCGACTACCCGAAGGGCTCACGCGGCTTCTACGACCGCGAGGACCCCGAACACCCGGGGCTGCTCCGCAACTTCGACCTGATCGCCGCCGAGGGCTACGGCGAACTGTGCAGCGGCAGCCAGCGCACCAACGACTACGCGGAGATCGTCACCCGGATGCGGGAGACCGGCGAGAACCCGCAGAAGTACCGCTGGTACCTGGACCTGGTGCGCGAGGGCGTGCCCGGCAGCGCGGGCTTCGGCATCGGGGTCGAGCGGCTGACCCGTTACGTCGCCGGTCTGGACGCGGTCTGGCAGGCCAGCGCCTTCCCCAAGCTGGCGGGGGTGGTGTCACCGTGAGCGACCTCGCGGCGCCCGGCTTCCCGGAGGAGGAGGTCCGGCACCGCGCCCGGGCCGGGGCGGCGGCGGCCTTCCCGCCGCCCGGCGAGTACGGCGGCGTCCTGTTCGGCGCCGAGGGCGGCGGAGGCGAGCGGCGCTCGGCGGACCGCGCGCGGGATCCGCTCGACGCGCTGCGCATCACCCCGCCGGTCTTCATGCCGCAGCGGCTCGCCCGGCTCATCGAACTGGGGCGGGAGCCGGACTACCGGGACGTGGAACTCACCACTCTCCTTGGTGGGTTCACTTCCAGCCTGCCGGTGTACGTGTCGGCGCTCGGCTCCACCCGGGCGGCCGGCGGCGACCTCGGCCTCGCGCTCAGTCGGCAGGCGGGCGCCCTCGGAATCCCCATGGTGATCGGCGAGAACGTCGTCCCGGTCAACGGCTACGGCCGGCTCGGCGAAGCGGCGGACCGGGCGCTCCTCGGCCGCCTCCGCGCCTACGCCGAGGAACTGCCGGACGGGCGGGGCGGCGTCGCCGTCCAGCAGTCCACCGAGGACGCGGACGCCGAGGTGTGGAACCTCGTCTACAGCGACCCGGCGGCCCTTCCGCTGCTCGAATCCGGCCGTCTGGCCTTCGAGTTGAAGATCGGGCAGGGCGCCAAGCCGGGCCTCGGCGGGATGACCGTCCTGGACGCCGAGGCGGCCGCGCGGCTCGGCGACCGTTACGGGATCGACGACGTCTTCGGCGACGGCCGTGTGCTGCGCTCCAGCACGCCCGGCACCTTCACGGCGGAGATCCTGCGCCAGCAGGTCCGGCTGATGCGCAACAACTTCCCCCGCGCCCGCGTCTGGGTGAAGCTGCACCCCGGCCGGGACGTGGCCGAGGCCGCCCGCGTGGCCGCCGAGGCGGGCGCGGACGCCGTCACCGTGGACGGCGCCGAGGGCGGCACCGGCTGGGCGCCGGGCGCCTTCCCGGCCCAGGTCGGCCTGCCGCTGGCGGAGTGCCTGCGCCGGCTGGCCGCCGCCGGGCCGCCGCCCTGTCTGCTGGTCTCCGGGCGGATGTGGGAGGGCGGCCGGGCGGTGAAGAGCCTGGCGCTCGGCGCCCGCGCGGTGGGTCTCGGACGGGCGGCCCTGCTCGCCACGGCCGAGGACCCCCGGGCCGGTCTCGTCCGGTTCACGGAATGCCTCGCCCTCGAACTGTGCCTGCTGATCAGCGCACTCGGAAAATACGCGCCGGCCGCCCTGGACCGTGACGACGTCTGGTCCCCGGAATTCCCGGGAATTCACGTCGACGGATAGGGGAGATATATGTCCTCAGCCCGCCGAAGCGCCCGTGTGCGCTCGGCGGGCCGCTCTTTTTGGCCGAGAATCCACAGGTAAAGCGGCAGGTGAAACTGCCGATGGACTTCCCCGCATTCTGCCGATTGGGCCGGATGCGCCGCCCTATCGTCGACCTCACTGCCCGCAGCGTCCTCAATTCATCGGGGTTGGATGATGAAATCTCGCGATTTCCCTTTCATAGCCGTCGCACGCCGGTTTCCGGACCGTCCGGCCCTGAGGCTCGGTGCCCGGACCGTGGTCTACCGGGAGCTGGACGAGCTGAGTGGTGCCCTCGCCGCCCGGATCGCCCCTGGGCGGACGGTGGCCGTGACCGGCCGTGACCGGCTCGACCACGTGGTCGGCCTGCTCGCCGCCCTCCGCGCTGGCGCCACCTACCTGCCGCTCGACCGGGAGGCCCCCGAGGAGCGCAACCGCTTGATCCGCGAGGACGCCGGCGCCACCCTCGCCTACACCGACGGCAACCTTGTCGAGGCGGTCGAGGCGGTCGAGGTGGGCAGGACGGGCGGCTCCGGCGGCGCGGACCGGACCGGCGGCGCGGGTTACCTCATCTACACCTCCGGCACCACCGGCCGCCCCAAGGGCGTGCATGTCCCGCTCGCCGCACTGGCCGGCCACCTGTCCGCCGCCGTCGAGCGCTTCGGCCTCACGGAGGACGACGTGGTGCTGCACCTCGCCCGCCCGACCGTGGACGTGGCCGTCGAACAGGTGCTCACCGCCCTCTCGGCCGGCGCCTGCGTCCTCGTACCCGAAGATCAACTCCTGGCTCCGAACGCCCTGTTGGATCTGATCGACGCCGAGTCCGTCACCGTGGCCAACCTCGCCGCCGGCTACTTCCAGGAGGTGGTGGCCGCGCTCCGCGAGGGCGGACGCGCACCGCGCTCCCTCCGCCTGATGATCTCCGGCAGCGACCGGCTCCACCCGGACACCGCCGCGGGATGGTGGACCGCCACCGGGGTGCCCCTGCTCAACGCGTACGGGCCGACCGAGACCGTCGTCACCGCCACCGTGCACGAGCTCGCCGGTCCGGCGGCGGGGGAGGGCGGCACGGTCCCGATCGGGCGCCCGCTCGGCGACCGCCGCGCGTACGTGCTCGACGACCGGCTGCGGCCGGTGGCGCCCGGCACGGCCGGCGAGCTGTACCTCGGCGGGCCGCTGCTCGCCTCCGGTTACCACGGCCGCCCGGGCCTGACGGCCGGCCGGTTCCTCGCGGACCCCTTCGCGCCGGAGCCGGGCGCCCGGATGTACCGCACCGGGGACGTGGTCCGGCGCTCCGGCGCGGATGCCCCGCTGGAGTTCGTCGGCCGCGCCGACCACCAGGTGAAGATCCGGGGCTTCCGGGTCGAGCCCGGCGAGATCGAGCAGCTCCTCGCCGGGCACCCGGACGTCGCCGGAGCGGTCGTGGTCGCGCACGACGGCCGGCTCGCCGCCTACGTGACGGGTGCGGGGACCGGTACCGGCGCCCCCGGCACCGGGACCCGCACTACCGGCACCGGGGCGGCGGCGGTGCCGACGGCAGGGGGCGACGGGACCGAGGCCGGCACCGGCACCGGGACCGGGGCCCGGGGCGCCTCCGACGTCGTCCTCGACCCCGCCCGACTGCGCTCCTACCTGGCCGAGCGGCTCCCCGAGCACATGCTCCCGGCGACCGTCACCCCGCTGGCCGCGTTCCCGCTGACCCCGGGCGGCAAGGTGGACCGGACGGCGCTGCCCGCACCCCGGGCCGCCGCGCCCGGCGCACCGGACACCGGCCGGCGCCCGCCGCGTACCCCCGCCGAGCAGCTCATCGCCGCCGTCTGGGCGGACGTGCTCGGCGTGCCCGAGGTCGGCGCCGACGACAACTTCTTCCACCTGGGCGGCGATTCGCTCACCGCCGTGCGCGTGGTCGGCCGGGTCTTCGACGTGTTCGGCATGATCTCCCCGTACACCATCTTCGACGCGCCGACCCTGGCCGAGTTCGCCGCCGCCGTCACCGCCGCCTCGGACGACGGCGAACGCCCGGCGCTCACCCGGACCGGCGCCACGGAGGCGCCGCTCGCCGGCCTCCAGCGCGGGCTGTGGTTCCTGGACCAGTGGAACCCGGGCGCGGCGACGTACAACGTGCCGTGGGTCTTCCGCTTCGCCGGCCCGGTCGACCCGGAGCTGCTCCGCCGCGCCCTGGCCGGTGTCGTCGAGCGGCACGAGGCGCTGCGCACCACGTTCACGCTGACCGAGGACGGCCCGCGACAGGTGGTCCACCCCTCCGTCGAACTGCCGTTCACCGTCCGGGAGACCACCGCCGCCGCCCTGGACGACCTGCTCGCCGAGGCCGCCCTGGTGCCCTTCGACCTGGAGACCGGCCCGCTGGTCCGCGCCCACCTCTACCGCACCGGCGGCACGTCCACCCTCCTGCTGCTCTGCCACCACATCGTCTGGGACGAGGGCTCGCTCCCCGTCCTGGAGGCCGAGATGGCCGTCCTGTACGAGTCCCTGGCCGCAGGACGTCCGGCCGAACTGCCCGAACTCCCCGTCCAGTACGCCGACTACAGCCTCTGGCAGCAGCAGGACGCCACCGCCGAACGCCAACTCGACCACTGGCGCGAGCACCTGAAGGACGCGCCCACCGAGCCGCCGCTCCCCACGGACCGCCCCCGGCCCGAACTCCAGTCCTTCCGTGGCGCGTTCCACCGCTTCGCCATGCCCCGCCCGGTCGCCGAGGCCGTCCGGGAACTGGCCCGCGGCGAGGACGCGACCCCCTTCATGGTGCTGCTCGCCGGACTCGCGCTCACCCTCCACCGGCGGACCGGCCGGCGCGACCTGGTGCTCGGCTCCCCGGTGAGCGTCCGCGGCCGGTCCGAACTCGACGCGCTCATCGGCTATTTCGTCAACCTGCTGCCGCTGCGCGTCCGGATCGACGACGGCATGGACTTCCGCGACCTCGTCCGGCACGTGCGCGAGGTGGCGATCGGCGGCTACCGCCACCAGGAGGCGCCGTTCGACGCCATCGCGGCCGCCGTCATGGCGGAGCGCCCCGACGACCGCACCGAGGACCGCAACCCGCTCTGCCAGGTGCTGCTCGAACTGCACCCGCTGGACACCCGCCCGCTGACCGTCGGCGGCACCGAGGTCACCCGCGGGCTCCACTCCAACCCGGTCTCCCGCTTCGACCTGTCGATCTCCGTCGACGACCGGGGCACCGACTTCACCGGCCGCTTCGAGTACGACTCCGACCTGTTCGACCCGGCCACCATGGCGGAGCTGTGCGAGGCATGGCTCGGCACCCTCGCCGCCGCCGTCGCGACACCCGTACACCGCCTCTTCGAGGACCGCGCCGCCCGGGACCCGCACGCCCTCGCCGTGGTCTCCGGCGAGGACCGGCTGGACTACGGCACCCTGAACGAGCGGGCCAACCGCCTCGCCCACCACCTGGGCGCCCTCGGCATCGGCCGTGGCGACACCGTCGCCGTCCTCGTCGAGCGCGGACCGGACCTGGTGGTCGTCCTCCTCGCCACCCTCAAGGCAGGCGCCGCCTACACCCTGCTCGACCCGGACTTCCCGGCCGGGCGGCTGGCCGGCGCGGCCGCCGACAGCGGCGCCGCCCTGCTGGTCACCCACCGCGGCGCGAGCCCGCCGTTCCCCGTCGCCCGCCACCTCGACCTCGACGCGGCGGCCGCCGCCGTCGCGGCCCGGCCCGGCCACGACCCCGGTCTCGCGGTCACCGGCGACGACCTCGCCTGCGTCATGTTCACCTCCGGCTCCACCGGCCGCCCCAAGGGCGTCGCCGTCCCGCACCGCGCCCTCACCACCACCTACCTCGGCCAGGACTACGCCCGTTTCGGACCCGACGAGGTCTGGCTCCAGTGCTCCCCGGTCTCCTGGGACGCCTTCGCCCTGGAGCTGTACGGCGCGCTGGCCTTCGGCGGAGTGTGCGTGCTCCAGCCCGGCCAGCGGCCCGACCCGCAGACGATCGCCGCGCTCACCCGCCGCCACGGAGTCACCCAACTCCAGTTGTCCGCCAGCCTCTTCAACTTCCTCCTGGAGGAGTTCCCCGAGACCTACGACGACCTCGCGGTGGCCTTCACCGCCGGCGAGCGGGCCTCCGTCACCCACGTCGCCAAGGCCCTCGACCAGTATCCGCGGCTGGTCGTCGCCAACGGCTACGGCCCGGTCGAGAGCCTCGGCCTCACGACCTGCCACCGCGCCACCCGGCAGGACACCACCGGGGCCGCCATCCCCATCGGCCACCCCCTGCACGGCAAGGCCGTTCACGTCCTCGACGAGCGGCTGCGCCCCGTCCCCGACGGCACCACCGGGGAGCTGTACGCGGCCGGCGGCGGACTCGCCCTCGGATACGTCGGCCGCCCCGGCCTGACCGCCGAACGGTTCGTCGCCTCCCCGTTCGGCGCTCCCGGCGAGCGGCTCTACCGCACCGGCGACCTCGGCCACCGGACGCCCGACGGCGTCCTGCAGATCACCGGCCGGATCGACGACCAGGTGAAGATCCGCGGCTTCCGGATCGAGCCGGGCGAGATCGAGGACGCGCTCACCCGCCACCCCTCCGTGCGGGAGGCCGCCGTCACCGTCCACGAGCCCGCGCCGGGCGACTCCCGCCTCGCCGCCTACGTCACCCCGGCCGCAGCACCGGCGCCCGCCCCCGACCCCGACGCCCTGCTCGACCACCTGGCCGCGCTGCTGCCCGAGCACATGGTGCCCGCCACGCTCGACGTCCTCGCCGCGCTGCCGCTCAACCCCAACGGCAAGGTCGACCGCCGCGCCCTTCCCGCCCCCGCCGACCGCCCCGAAGCCGCCCCGGCCGACCCGCTGACCGCCGCCGAGCGCCTGGTCGCCGACGCCGTACGGGCCGTCCTCGGCCGGGCCGAGGAACTCGGCCCGGACACCGACTTCTTCCGCATCGGGGGCAACTCGCTGGCCGCCGTACGGGTCGCCATGCGGCTCTCCCGGGACACCGGCACCCGGGTCCCGCCCCAGGCGGTCTTCCGGGGCCGCACGGTCGGCGCCATCGCCGAACGGCTGACCCCGTGATGCCCCGACCGCACAACCCCCCGCCCACCCGCCCGACCGAAGGGAACGAGCCCGTGAGCCCGTCCACCGAGCCGCCCACCGCGCCGGAGGCTCCGGCCATCGGCGCGTCCGTTACCCCGCGCACGGCGATGCCGGCCGACCCGGGCGCCGACGCGGCCGCAGGCCCGGCCGCCGTCCGGTCCCTGGGGACCGGGGCCGCCGCCCCGGTCCGTACAGCTCCCGCTCCCGTCCGGACCGCACCCGTTTCCGGGCTCCAGCGGGGGCTGTGGTTCCTGGACCGTTGGGACCCGTGCGCCGCCACGTACAGCACGCCCTGGACGTACGACGTCACCGGACCGCTCGATCTCGCGCTGCTCCAGCGGGCGCTGGACGGTGTGGTCGCGCGGCACGAGGTGTTGCGCACCACGTTCGCGCTGCACTCCGACGGGCCGCGCCAGGAGGTTCACGGGGCCCTCGCCGTGCCGCTCGGCGTCACCGATCTGCGGGGGCTGCCGGAAGGCGAGCGGGACGAGCGCGTCGAGCGGGCGATCGCCGAGCGGGTGGCCGAGCCGTTCGACCTGGCCACGGGGCCGCTGCTGCGGGCCGAGGCGTTCCGGCTGGCGGAGGACCGGACCACGCTCCTGTTCGTCGTCCATCACATCATCTGGGACGGCTGGTCGGCCGAGCTCTTCGAACGCGAACTGGCCGAGCTGTACGGCGCCTTCGCCGACCGGCGCACCCCCGACCTGCCGGCGCTCGCCACCCAGTACGCCGACTGGGCCGAGGAGGAGCGGCACACCTCGTACGAGGAGCACCTCGCCCACTGGAAGTGGACCCTCGACGGCGCCCCCACCCTCCTGGAGCTGCCCGGCGACCGGCCGCGGCCCGCCGAGCGCGGCCAGGGCGGGGCCACCGAGCCGTTCAGCCTCGCGCCCGGCACGGCCGCCCGGGTCCGGGCGCTCGCCGAACGGGAGGGCGTCACCCCGTACACCGTCCAACTCGCCGCCTTCGCCCTGCTGATGGGCCGCTGGACCGGCGCGGACGACCTGCTGATCGGCACCCCCGTCACCACCCGCAACCGCCCCGAACTCGCCGACCTCCTCGGCTACTTCGTCAACCTGCTGCCGCTGCGCGTGCGGCTCGCCCCCGACGCCACCTTCCGCGGGCTGCTCGCCGACCTCCAGGACACCGCCTTCGACGCCTTCGGCTACCTCGACGTGCCCTTCGACCAACTGGTCGACCGGCTCGGCACCCCGCGCACCCCGCAGCACCCGCCCCTCGTCCAGGTCGTGTTCGGCGCCCACACCGAGGACCGCGCGCCGCTCGTGCTCGGCGCCGCCACGGCGGAACGCACCGTCCGCTCCAACGGCACCAGCAAGTTCGACCTCACCTGGTCCGTCTTCGAGGGCGAGGGCGAGGGCGAGGGAGAGGGCGAGGGCGACGGTGACGGCGGAGGCGGAGGCGGAGGCGAGCTGCGCGGCGAGGCCGAGTACAGCACCGACCTCTTCGACGCCGGCACCGTACGCCGCCTCGCCGCCGACTACGCCGCCCTCCTGGACGCGGCCCTCACCGACCCCGACACCACCGTCCTGCGCCTCACCTCCGCCGAGCAGCCGCACCGCCCCGCCCGGCTGGACCCGGGCCACTGCCTGCACCGGCTCTTCGAGCGGGCCGTCGACGCGCACGGCGACCGGCCCGCCGTGAGCGACGAGGACGGCACCCTCAGCTACGCCGAACTCGACCGCCGCGCCAACCGGTTGGCCCACGCCCTGCTCGCCCGCGGCGTACGCCCCGGCGACCGGGTCGGCCTGCTCCTCGAACGCACCGCCGCCGTACCCGCCGCGATCCTCGCCGTCCTCAAGACCGGCGCCGCCTACGTGCCCGTCGACCTCGCCGCCCCGGCCGACCGGGCCGCCCTCGTCTTCGGTGACACTGCCGTCACGCTGGTCCTCACCGACCGGCCCGACCGCGCCCCCGACGGCCCCTGGCAGACCCTCGACCTCACCGCCCGGGCCGCGGAGATCGCCGCCCACCCCGCCGAACGACCGCCCGCCGCGGGCCGGCCCGGCGACCTCGCCTACCTCATCTTCACCTCCGGCTCCACCGGCCGCCCCAAGGGCGTCGCCGTCGCCCACGAACACGTCAGCCGCCTCCTCGACTCCGGCCGCGACCACTTCGGCTTCGGCCCGGACACCGTCTGGACGCTGTTCCACAGCTACGCCTTCGACTGGACGGTCTGGGAGCTCTGGGGCGCCCTGCTGCACGGCGGCCGCCTCACCGTCGTCCCGTACCTCACCAGCCGCTCACCCGACGAGTTCACCGCCCTGCTCGACGAGGAACGCGTCACCCACCTCTGCCTCACCCCCTCGGCCCTGCGCCAGCTCGAACCCGCCCTGCGCCGCCGCCCGCGCGCCCTTCCCGCCTTGCGGTGGATCATGCTCGGCGGCGAGGCCCTCGACCCGGCCGTGGTCCAGCGCTGGCACGAGCTCGACCCGCTGCCGCCCGCCCGGCTCTGCAACCTCTACGGCATCACCGAGACCACCGTCCACGTCACCCTCCACGACGTCGCCGAAGGCGGCGCCGGCTTCGAGCGCAGCCTCGTCGGCGACGCCATGCCGCACCTCACCGCGCTCGTCCTGGACGACTGGCTGCGGCCCTGCCCGCCCGGCGTCCCCGGCGAGCTGTACATCGGCGGCGGCAGCCTCGCGCACGGCTACTGGGACCGGCCCGGACTCACCGCCGGCCGCTTCGTCGCCGACCCGTACGGACCGCCCGGCGCCCGGCTCTACCGGACCGGCGACGTCGCCCGGCGGCTGCCGGACGGCGGCGGCCTCGAATACGTCGGCCGCGCGGACTTCCAGGTGAAGCTTCGCGGCTTCCGGATCGAGCTCGGCGAGATCGAGAACGCCGTCGCCGCCCACCCCGACGTCGACGCCTGCGCCGTCACCGTGCACGAGGACCGGCTCGCCGCCTACGTCACCGGCGGCACCCCGGCCGGGCCCGCCGACCTGCGGGGCTTCCTCGCCCGTACGCTCCCCGACTACATGATCCCGGCGACCGTCACCGTCCTCGACGCGCTGCCGCTCACCGTCAACGGCAAGGTCGACCGGGCCGCCCTGCCCGCCCCCGGCCGGGCCGCCACCGCCACCACTCCCGCGGCCGCCGGCCGGCACGTCGAGCCGCGTACCCCCGAGGAGGAACTGTTCGCCGGCGTGTGGACGGAGGTGCTCGGCGTCGGCGGGATCGGCGTCCACGACGACTTCTTCCACCTGGGCGGCGACTCCATCCGCGCCGTTCAGCTCGCCGGCGCCCTCCACGACCGGGGCTGGCAGATCACCCTCCGGGACGTCTTCAACGCCCCCACCGTCGCCGAACTGCTGCCGCTCGCCCGCCCCGTGGCCGCCGACCCGGCCGCCGAGCGGCCGTTCGCCCTCATCGACGGGGAGGACCGGGACGCACTGCCGCCCGGCATCGTCGACGCCTACCCCATGGTCTCCATGCAGCTCTCCATGGTCTTCCACATGGAGGTCGCCGGCGGCACCGACAGCTACCACAACGTCAACTCGTACCGCATCACCGGCGACCTCGACGAGACCGCCTTCCGCCGCTCGGTCGGCGAGGCGATGACCCGGCACGCCGTGCTGCGCACCGGCCTCGACCTTTCCGGCTACGGCCAGCCGCTCCAACTCGTCCACGGCAGCCTGCCGGTGCCCCTCGAATTCGCCGACCTGCGGAAGGAGGCGGAGCCGGAGCAGGACGAGCGGATCCGGGGCGTCTTCGCGGACCACCGGGACCGGCCCTTCGACCTCGCCGCACCGCCCCTCTTCCGGATCACCGTCCAACGGCTCGCCGACGACGCCTTCCAACTCACCATCTCCGAACACCACGCCATCCTCGACGGCTGGAGCTTCACCTCACTCCTCACCGAGATCCTCGAACGGCACACCGCGCTCGCCGCCGACCCGGCCTCCGCGCCGACCCCGCCGCCGCGCACCGCCTTCCGCGACTTCGTCGCCGTGGAACGCGCGGCCGCCGGCGACCCGGAGTCCCTCGCGTACTGGCAGCGGCGCCTCGACGGCGCCACCGGCCAGCTCTGGCCCGGCAGCGAGGACGTCCACGAACTCCCGCGCACGGTCGAGCGGGTGCTGCCCGACGCGCCCGGTCAGCTCCGCGCCGTCGCCGACGCGCTCGCCGTCCCCATCAAGTCGGTCGCCCTCGCCGCCCACCTCCACGCCCTGGCCCGCATCACCGGCCGCCGCCGGGTCACCACCGGCCTCGCGATGAACGGCCGCCTCGAACGGCTCGGCGGCACCGAGGTGTACGGCCTGTTCCTCAACACCGTCCCCCTGGTCGCCGAACCGGACGAGGACGACCTGCCCGCCCTCGTACGGCACGTGCACCGCGAGGAGCTGGACATGATGCCGCACCGGCGCGTGCCCTTCGCCCGGCTCGCCCGCATGATGGCCGACACCGCGCTCGACAGCCAGTTCGGCTACCTGCGCTTCCACGCCCTCGGCCGGCTCAGCGCCGCGCGCATCGAGGACGGCCGCATCGGCTGCGAACCGACCCTGCGCCACGAACCCAACAGCTTCGCCTTCGGCGCCTCCCTCATCCAGGACCCCGTCTCGCACCGCGTGCTGCTGGCCGTGGACCACCAGCGCGCGGTGGTGGACGACACCACTGCCGAGACCTTCATGGACGCGTACGCGGAGGCGCTGACGCGCTTGGCCGCGGACGCGTGAGGAGGGGGCGGGGCGGGGGACGGGGGTGCGGGTCCGTACTTGGGCCGGGGCCCGTACTTGGGCCCGGGCCGGGGTCCGCACTCGGGCCTGGTGCCCCGGGCCCGAGTGCGGGTGGCGCGGCACGGCGGCTCCGGCCGCCTCCGGTCGACCGGGTCGAGGTGTGCCGCGCCGTCGGTCGCACGGACCTCCGGCCCGCGGCGGGACGGGCAGCCGGGGTCGGCTGTCGAGTCCGCAGCCGTCCGGCGCGGGTCTCAGGCCCGCATACGTGCCTCCGGCCGGCATCGGGCGCCAGATCCGCAGCCGTCCGGCCTGAGCCTCCGGGCCGCATCGGCCGTCACGTCCGCCTGAGGGCGTCCGGCCCGCCCCTCCCGGCGATCCGGCCCCGCGCGACCGTTTCGTCCCCAAGGCCATCCGGCCTCAACGCCCGTTCCGCTCGCAGCGGCCGGCCGCCCCGTATCGGACGCGTGGCCCGCTTGACCGTTGCGGGCCCCACGGCTGTCCGGCCCGCTCGGCCTTCCGTCCGCCCTCGACCCCTTCCACCGTGCCGGCCATTCGGCCCGCATCGGACCGTCCACCCGGCATCGCCCGCTCGGCCTCGGCCGTCCGCCGTCCCCCACCCGCCCACTCACCCTCACGTACGTCCACCCACCCCACCCCACTAAGGAGTGCCCTCGCATGACCACCTACGTCGAGCCGTCCATCACCACCCCCCTCACGCCCACCCCCACCCCCGCCGTCGATCTGCTGGCCCGCCTGCGGGGTGCCGTTGCCGCGCACCCCGGGCGGGACGCCGTACGGGCCGTCGACGGCGGTCTCGACTTCGCGGCTCTGGACCGGCGCAGTGCGGCGCTGGCCCGTGCGCTGTGGGCGCAGGGGGTGCGGCGGGGGGACCGGGTCGGGGTGCATCTGGGGCGGACCGTGGATCTGCCGGTGGCGCTGCTGGCCGTGTGGCGGGCCGGCGCCGCGTACGTACCGCTGGATCCGGCCTATCCGGCCGAGCGGATCGCGTTCATGGCCGCCGACGCCCGCCTCGCCGCCGTCGTCAGCGACGACACCGCGCCGCCCGTGCCGGCGGGCGTCCCCGTGCTCCGCCCCGACAGCGCCGCCGACGGACCGGCGGACACGTTCGTCCCCCACCCCCTCGACTCCGCCTACGTCATCTACACGTCCGGCTCCACCGGCCGCCCCAAGGGCGTCGAGGTGCCGCACGGCGCCGTCGCGGACCTCGCCGACGCGCTGGAGCGCAGCGGCGCCTACCGTCCCGAGCCGGGCGTCGTCGCCTGGAACGCCAGTGTGTCCTTCGACGCCTCCGTCCAGCAGTGGATCCGGATCTGCCGCGGCGACACGCTGGTGGTGATCGACGACGAGCACCGGGCCGACCCCGCCCGGCTCGCGCGCCTGCTCACCGAGCACGGCGTCACCGACCTCGACCTCACCCCCTCCCACTGGCGGTTGCTGCGCGAGTCGCTGGCCGGCGCCCGCGTGCCGCGGCTGTTCATGGGCGGCGAGCCCGTGCCCGCCCGGACCTGGCGCGAACTGGCCGACGGCGGTATCGACGCGCTCAACCTGTACGGGCCCACCGAGTGCACCGTCGACGCGATCACCGCCCCGATCACCGGCCCCGGCCCGCACCTGGGCGAGCCACTGCCCGGGGTCCGCGCCCATCTGCTCGACGAGCGCCTGGCCCCGGTGACGGCCGCCGGCGCGGTCGGGGAGCTGTACCTGGCGGGGCCCGGGCTCGCGCACGGTTATCCGGGGCACCCGGGCCTGACCGCGGGCCGGTTCGTCGCCGACCCGTTCGCGGCGGAGCCGGGCGCCCGCATGTACCGCACCGGCGACCTGGCCCGCCGCTCCCCGGACGGCCTCCTCGAGTACGTCGGCCGGGCCGACCGCCAGGTCAAACTGCGCGGTTTCCGGATCGAGCCGGGCGAGGTCGAGCACGCCCTCTCCGCCCTGGACGGGGTCACCGCCGCCGCCGTCACCGTCTACGAGCCCGCGCCCGGCGACCAGCGACTGGCCGGCTACGTCACCGGTACGGCGGGCGTCCGCCCCGCCGACCTGCTCGCCGCCCTGCGCCGCACCCTGCCCGCCCACCTGGTGCCGTCCTCCGTGACCGTCCTGGACGCCCTGCCGCTCACCCCCAACGGCAAGGTGGACCACCGTGCCCTGCCCGCACCGGCGGCGGAGGCCGTCACGCAGGACGCGGCCGGGGGAGTGGACGAGCAGGTCGCCGAGGTCTGGCGCACCGTGCTCGGGGTGCCGGTCGTGCGTCCGGGCGACGACTTCCTGTCCCTCGGCGGGCACTCGCTCGCCGCCCTGCGCGTCGTCCACCTGCTGCGCCGCAGACTGAACGTCGAGCTCCAGCTCCGCCACCTCCTCGACGCCGCCGACCTGGCCGAGTTCACCGCCGCCGTACGCCGTGCCGCCGCGGCCGGTCCCGCCGCCGCCCGCCCCGCGCTCACCGCCCGCCGGGAGGCCGTCCGATGACCGCCACCCTGCCTGCCGTGCCCGCCGCGCGGGTCGCCCGTCCCCGCGTCGAGGGCGACTGGCTCCTCGTACCGGCGCCCCAGCCCCACCGGTCCCTCCGGCTGTTCTGCTTCCCGCACGCCGGCGGCGACGCCACCGCCTACACCCCGCTCGCCCGCGCCCTCGCGCCCGTCGCCGAGGTCTGGGCGCTGCGCCCGCCGGCCCGGGGCGGCCGCAGCCGGCATCCGATGCCGCCCGACTTCGACGCCCTGGTGGCCGCCGTCACGGAGGCCCTGACCCCTCACCTGACCGGTGGTGGCGACGGCGGCCGGTTCGCCTTCTACGGACAGAGCTTCGGCGCCCTGCTCGCCTACGAGGTCGCCCGCGCCCTGCCCGCGGACCGGCGCCCCGCGCTGGTGGTCACGGCCGGCGCCCCCGCCCCGGCCGCCTGGGCCGAGCGGAAGTCGAGGGACCTGGACGCGTCCGAGCTCCTGAGGATGACCGGCCTGGAGGAGCTGGTCCGGGCCGACCCGGAGCTGGTCGAGCTCGCCCTCGGGGCCATCCGGACCGACCTCGTCGTCAGCGCCACCTACCGCCACCGCCCGCACGCGCCGATCGGCTCCGCGCTCTACGCCCTGGCCGGAGCCGACGACCCGATGCTCACCACCGGTCCCACCGGTCCTACCGACTCCACCGACCCCACCGGCCGCACGGATCTCACCGAGCCCGCCTGCCTCACCGGCTGGGCCGCCCACACGCGCGGGGCCTTCGGCCATCGCGTCGTGCCCGGCGGACACCTCCTCGCCACCGTCGACCGGCCCGGCCCGGTCGACCTCCTGGCCTCCCTCCTCACCTCTCTGACGGACCCTCAGGGCCCTGCCCCGTCGTCCGCTACCGACCGCAGCAGCCTCCAGGAGCCGTCATGCTGACCACCGCCGCCACCACCGCCGCCTCCACTTCCACCACCACCGCTGTCGACCTCACCGACCCGGACCTGTGGGCCCGGCCCGACACGCCGGCCCTGGTCGACGCACTGCGCGCGGAGGCGCCCGTCCACCTCACCGACACCGTCGACGACGGCCCCGTCTGGTCCGTGCTCACCTACCGGGAGTCGGCGGAGGTGCTGCGCAACGCGGCCGCGTTCAGCTCGGAGTCCGGCTCGCTGCTGGGCGCGGGACCGGGCAACGTGCCGGTCGGCTCGGGCCGGATGATGGCCCTCACCGACCCGCCTCGCCACCGCGAACTGCGGGCACCCGCCAACCCCTTCTTCTCCAAGGGCGGTGTGCGCGGAGCCGCCCGCTCGATCACCGAGCGGGCCGGCGAACTCTTCGACCGGGCGGTCGAGCAGGGCGAGGCGGACCTCGTCGACGTGGTCTCCGCCCTGCCGCTGGCGGTCATGTGCGACCTCCTCGACGTCCCCGAGAAGGACCGGGACATGGTCGTGCGGGTCTGCGACGTGGCGTTCCTCGGGCGCACCCCCGAGGATCCGGCTGACCCGCAACGACCTCCGTTTCGCCGACACCCCGGGGCTCGACTGGGTGGTCGTACGCGGCGACGACGCCAAGATC